>CAYREN010000364.1:0-5367 GCA_964423255.1 uncultured Roseivirgaceae bacterium
TTACAAGCCAAAATTTACTTTCTTTTGTTGGCTTATACAATTGCTCCCGCCGTACGATTTTACCTTTCAGGTTTACTTCTATCATCTCCCCTTCGTCAGTAATTGTAATGAGTCGAGTGCCATTGAAGTCATTCCCAATAGCTGCAAATAAGCCTCCTTGCACCTGAGTTTTGAGATCGACTGGAAAACCGGGATACATCTCTCCTCTTCGATTCAATACATTTAGCATTCCATTTTTTTGTAGCGCAATTAGGCAATCTCCACCTTTTACCCTAATGTGAAATCCCGCATCCACCAATTGGCCATCCAATGATCTTGGCTTCCATCCTTTGAGGTTTTTTCCTTTTTTATCAAACAAATAAATATTTCCTTTTTTGTCTACGGCCATAAATCTGTACCGTTTTGAATTGTCATAATCAATCACGGACAAATACTCAAGCTCAACATTTTTATATAGCTTGATGGGAAAATTTTCAACATAAACACCGTTTCTATCCAGTAAGTGGATTTTATTTTTAGTAGCAAACAGATATTGCAACTTAGCATTTTTGTAATAATCTATTTGATGGATTTTCGAAACGATTTTGTCATTGATACTATCTGCCCAGGCAATATCTCCCTCATTGGATATTTGGTACAGCATATTTAACGAATCCTGCATCAGGACTTCAAACTTTTTGTTATGGTGATTCCGAACAATATAAGGCTTGGAAGTTAATGGAGACATCGCATAGGCACTTTGCAATCTTTTTAATCTTCCCAGCCTCGTTGGTGGTTTTTTCTTCGCTTCATGACCAACAGCAATACTGGTATAAAATCGCTGATCAAGATTACTTACCTGAATAGATATCCGGTCAAAGGACTTTAGCTGATTTTCATATTTTTTAAATTGTGCTGACCAATCGTCATTCAAGTTGTCCATGATCATCTGCCAGCAAAGTGAGGTATTGATCAGCAGGCTAAAATTTGACTCGTTTAATGTGTTTTCAAGGAATAAGTTTTGCCTGACAGATTTTCCCCAATTGTCTTCTTTGGCGAGCTCGTCAAAAAAATATTTGACTACTTGCATCGAATTGCCGATCACAAGATAATCATTATAAATGGTCGCAAAAGAGTTTTTAAATCCATAAAAATAGCTCCCCATAATCTGAGAGGGAAATTCAGAAAACGGTATCTGAACAATTGGCTGGTTAAAATAATTGTCCATATAAACTGAATCACCAACTACACTGCTTATTTTATTTGCAAAGAGACTCAGCTCATTGAAGGCCTTTTCTTTGTCATTAATTCCTATAAAGATCAATTGGTCGGACAATTCCTTATCAGGGGTTTCCAATATTGCATTGGCAGCTTCACCGTCTATCCAATCAAAATTTAGTTCGTATGTTTCATCAAAATCCATAAAGCGCTCAAATTGATTTTTGTCTTTAACGGACCAATATTTTGTCAACTGACTTTGCCATTCTTGAAAATCACTGAAGGTTACATGATACAGCAAGGCCGTATTGTTTGGCAACAATTTGGATATCTCATTTCTTCCGGGGTTTTGATTTCTGAATGTCCCAATGAAAGTATCATTGTCTTTTAGATTCATGGTGCTTACTCCATTCAGTAAAATTTCATTGTCTGTTATTTTAATATCCAGAAAAGTATCTCCAAAAAAATTAGAAAATTTATTTAATTCATTGGCCTTTCCTTCGATCAAAAAGGAAGCTAATAAATCGGGAAGCTTAACGAAATTAATGTAAATGTCACCCTCATCGTTTTCAAGTTTTGAGACCTCCTGCAAAGTAGCATTCTGCTTCATAAAGGTATTGATAAACCCATCTGATATGTTTCTCACAACATCTTCCACGAGAAATGGTGTGAAACTACCCGCTACAACATTTTCATAAATCAAATAAGTGAAGGTTTGCTTTTTGCTTTTATCAGTCAACTCTATCAGTTCAAAACCTTGATATGTCCTGGTTTTCGAAGTAATTTTATAATCCTTTTTTATACTTGCAATTACTTTTTTAAAAACTGGTTTTCTTTTTGAAATGCCCAAATCGAGGTAAAAAACAAAATCAAAATCACTGGAAGAAGTGCGATGAGTAGAAATGATAAACGAATTTTTTCTGAATAATTTATCGAGAGAACCATCCTTGCCAGACAGGCTATCTGCCATATCCAGATTGCTTTGCCAATCATGAAAATATGGCATTTTGTCAAGCGTCTTCCACACAGACTTATCAACCGTACTGTTCCAGTTGTCAATAAGATTGTTATTTTCATAGGCAATAATTGCATTGGCCGGCACCATTTGCCAGGCATCAATAGTTTTTTTATTGATGATATTATAATAGTAATATGCCCCCGCAGAAATGGAGCCCACAATAAAAATAAAGATGAGTGTTTTTTTCAATGCAAGTGATTTATCGCAATTTTAGATCAATTAATATGATTTGTCAAATTGATTCTGATTTTAAATTCATCTTTTCTAAACATTATCAACAAATCAACTTTTATACTGATAAGCAATATTTATTATGACATCAAATAGCTTCACAATTCGCTCTGGTGACGGGACAAAAATCTATTGTAAATCTCATTTATCAGATCATTCGCCAAAGGCAATATTATTCATGGTCCATGGGCTCGGAGAGCATATGGGTAGGTATGATGATATGGTAAGGTTGTTCGTAGAAAACCAAATTGCAACATTCGCATTTGACCATCGAGGTCATGGAAATTCCGAAGGAATAAGAGGTCATGCCACTTCGTTGGAGCAAATGGTTGATGACCTGGAATATGCCCTGATGAAATGCCGAAATATGTTTTTGGATGTCCCAATATTTATTTACGGTCACAGTATGGGTGGGCAGATAGTAGCTTCTTACCTTGACAAAATGAAATCAAAAGAAATTGAGGGCGCAATTATTTCGTCTGCATGGTTTCGCTTGGCTACCGTTCCTTCCTCCTGGCAGATCAAAACGATAAATTTTATTTCTTCTATTTACCCAAGGCTCACAGTCGGCAACAAAATTGACCCGAGTTACATATCAAGTGTGCCGGGCGAAGTGGAGATTTACCAAAAAGACCCATTGGTTCATGACAAGATTTCACTGGGTTTATTTAATAGTTTATATAAAAATGGATTGAATTTAATAAAGCAGGCTCAAAAAGTGAACATCCCTGTGTTAGTTTGTCATGGCGATAAAGATAAAATTACCTCTATGGAAGCCAGCAGACAGTACGCTGATAAAATTGGAGAGAAAGCCCTGTTTAAAGTTTGGGAAGGAGCATTTCATGAGTCTCATCATGATTTTGACAAGGACAAAGTGTTGCAATTTTATATCGACTGGGTACTAGATAAGTTGTAAAATATCGTTGATTAAGTGAGCAAATAGTGGGTTGTAATTATTATTTCTATTGAGAATTTATTTCAAAAACTATAATTGCCTCAATTGTGTTAAATATATCCATCTATTATTTCAAACTGAATACGGCTACCGATCCTCCACCATAATTAGCCACATACATATGATCCTGATTGATGAATACGTCAGTGGGCTTATTGAAATGGCTGGATAAAATACTCAAAAGGACACCATTAAAATCATATATCAATACACGATCGCCATGGAAATCTGTGACATAAACACGATCGAGACCTACTGCCAACCCTGATGCCACATTGATATCTTCATTCCACCCAATCACTTTTAATACCTTACCTTCATAATCAAAAACTTGCACTCGATTGTTGTAGGCATCAGCTACGAATATTTTATCATCATATAAAGCCACATCTGTGGGATAGTTGAATTCTCCATCATCATGCCCTTTTTTACCAATAATTGATGATTTCCCATTATTTATCACAATAAGCCTGTGATTATAAAAATCCACAATAGCCTTTATATTTCCAACCACATCGATTCCTGCCGGTGCATCCAATTCCACATCAAGTGGCATTGTGGCGAAATGCTCGTCTTCCAGTATGGTGATTGTATCCCGCAAAAATTCCGGAATATAATATTTATAATCTGTGTAGCTAATGTGCATCGGTCTCATCAATCCGGGATAAAAGGTTATTGGTTTCCCATGAATATCTGTTTTTACCAGTCGATTTTGATCCACATCGGTCAACCACATTTGGTCTTCGACCACAACTACGCTTAATGGTTTAATATCGTCTAGTTTAATTTCATTTTCAAATCGCCATTCTTTTTGAGATTCCTGACATCCAGGAAAAAATAAATAAACAGCGCTGGCAAATAGCAATGATTTAATTTTATTTGGCATCGTCAGCAGCAAAAGGAGTTGCAGAATAGGTAATGCTTCGGACTGTAAACCCCGCCTCTTTCACCAATTTTTGAAGCGCTTCTTCACTTGGCTTTTTGGAAGTAGGAACAGTAAAAGTGATATAGCCTTCATTGATCTCGATAAACAAATCTTTGGCTCCATCGACTTTTTTGATCTTCTTTTCTAATCCGTAAGCGCAAAAAGGACAAGCTAACCCATCTACGTACATTTTGATATATGTTGTTGAAGTTTCGTCCCAATGAGCTGCCTCTCGTTCTATATTTCTAAATGAGGCAAGGGAAAGCATCGTTCCAACTAATAATAGTGGTAAAATCGTGGTTTTTATATTCTTCATGATTTCTGTTTCATTAAAAATGATATTCAAGGCTTATCAACCCATTCGCTTGCTTTTTATTTGCATAAGACGTATTAGAAATCCCAAATTGAACACCTCCTTTCAACATAATGTTTCTATAACTCAGTAAAAACCCAGGAGCAACAGCCAGCGTATTCCCACCACTTTCTGCAATGACATCTCCACTTTGCCTTGATTTAGCGCTCCATTCACCATTCAATTCTACCAGTAGCACCAAATCGGGTTTCAGGTACCCAGATTTTATCGGACGAATCCCACCGACCAGATTATAATTTAACCTATTTCCAGGCTTGATGAGATCACCTGTGCTCAAAAAAGTATATCCAATATCTGAGAAATAATACCATCGTCGAGATTCATAGCCGTTTGCAAGACCGAGAATATAGGCTGATACATTTGGCGCGAGATTATTTTTTGCCGTCGGTAAGCTTGTTGCGGCAATTGCTGTCAACCGCTGTAAAACTCCGGGATCCATTTTACGCCAAAGTGCATATTTTGTTCTAAATTTTATATTCCCCAATCCAAAATCATCATTTAAACTAACTGCTGGGACATCCAGTCTTACAGTCCAGTTTTGTGTAATTCCAAATCCATAACCCAATTCGTAGGCGAGTCTATTGTCAGAAAAATGCGTTCCAAATTCAACAGCACTCAAATGTTTTGGAAGTGTTTCCGGGCCAAGACCATAAATGGGTTCGTGGGCC
>CAYREN010000365.1:0-5360 GCA_964423255.1 uncultured Roseivirgaceae bacterium
TCATTTCATCGAGATCCCTGACGCTTCCGTCTGTAATAGTTCCTACACAACCAAGCGCTTTGTGTATGTTGGCATTTACCTCGCCCCAAAAAGATCCAAAAACCAAAGGTTTATCAAGGTCTTGTACAACGACAATTTTAGGCCCTGGAACTAAAGAAATATACTTTCTATAATCACTCCAGGCATTTGGGTTTTGATTAGGATGGTTTGCATTGCTTGGTTCGATTACTACAGTCACGGCATAACCTATCATCGGGCCCATTTGAGACATAAAATCTTTAGTCTCCTCCAAATTGAAACATTCTTTCCCACTATCTTTTTTAGTGATTTGTTCCCAGCCATTGTAAATCGTAGGTGTATTCCAGCGTTTTAGTTCTAATAATTCTGAATGTGAAAGCATACTTTATAAAGTTTATATTAATAGCTATAAATATAAGAATTAAGCACGAGGGAATGAGGCTGAAAATAAACCCGTATTAATTTGTTCAACCTACACCGGATTTTGGTGAATTAGTGCCTGTCTCTTTGCCAATTCATACATCTTGAATCTTTATGAAATTCTTAATTAAAGAACCCAATGATTCTTTTTCATTCTTGTCATTTTCCCATAACTTTGCGGGAATTTTGAGCAATTACTTTTTAAAACATATCCTTTCCCAATAAACTATGCCAAGAGATCATAGCATAAAATCTGTATTAATAATAGGTAGCGGTCCCATCATAATCGGCCAGGCATGTGAATTTGATTATTCAGGTTCTCAGGCTGCCAGATCTCTACGGGACGAAGGAATTGAGGTGACACTGATCAATTCAAATCCGGCAACTATTATGACAGATAGTGTTACTGCTGATAATATTTACCTTAAGCCACTTACTAAAAAATCGATAGTTGAAATTTTAAAAAATCATGACATTGATGCTGTATTACCTACCATGGGAGGTCAAACGGCATTGAACCTGGCCATTGATTGCGAAAATGCTGGGATTTGGGAGACGTTTGGCATCAAAATGATTGGCGTAGATATTCGTGCAATTGAGACTACAGAAGACAGAGAGAAGTTCAGGTTGAAAATGAAGGAAATTGGCGTGGGTGTATGTCGGGGTAAGACGGCCACATCATTTCTCCAGGGAAAAGAAATTGCTCAGGAAATTGGATTTCCGTTGGTGATCAGACCATCATTTACTCTTGGTGGTGAAGGAGGAGGTTTTGTACATAATGCAGAAGAATTTGAAAAAGCACTCGACAAAGGACTTCACGCTTCACCTACCCACGAGGTATTGATTGAGCAAAGTATTCTCGGTTGGAAAGAATATGAACTGGAACTTTTGAGAGACAACAATGGAAATGTGATCATCATTTGCTCAATAGAAAACTTTGATCCTATGGGTATCCACACGGGTGATTCTATCACAGTTGCTCCTGCTATGACGCTTGCAGACACCACCTATCAGCACATGCGAGATACAGCCATCAAAATGATGAATAGTATTGGAATGTTTGCCGGAGGCTGCAATGTACAATTTGCAGTAAACCCAGAAGATGAATCTTTAATAGGTATCGAGATTAATCCTCGTGTATCCCGATCTTCAGCATTGGCATCAAAAGCTACTGGATATCCCATTGCTAAAATCGCAGCAAAATTGGCTATTGGATATAATCTGGATGAACTAAAAAATCAGATTACGCAAACAACACCTGCATTTTTTGAACCCGCATTGGATTATGTAATAGTAAAAATACCAAGATGGAATTTTGATAAATTCAAAGGATCTGACAGGAGGCTTGGATTATCGATGAAGTCTGTTGGAGAAGTGATGGGGATAGGACGAAACTTCCAGGAAGCACTTCAAAAGGCATGTCAATCACTGGAAATAAAAAGAAATGGATTGGGAGCAGATGCCAAGGAGCTTAGAGATCGCAATCAAATATTAGAAAGCCTGGCAACACCAAGTTGGAATAGGCTATTTCATATTTATGATGCCTTCAAATTAGGAATTCCACTAAAGACTATCCATCAAACGACCAAAATTGATAATTGGTTTTTACACCAGATTGAAGAAATGATTTGGATGGAAAGAGAAATTGAAAAGTACAATCTCGATTCTATTCCTGTTGACCTGATGCGCGAAGCAAAAGAAAAAGGATATGCAGATAGACAAATTGCTCATTTAATAAAGTGCCTGGAAAGTCAGGTCCATAAGAAGCGTCTTGATGTGGGAATTAAGAGAGTGTATAAACTGGTTGATACTTGTGCTGCAGAATTTGAAGCCCAAACGCCTTATTTTTATTCTACATTTGCCGATGAAAATGAGTCTCTATCTTCTGACAAAAAGAAAATAGTAATATTGGGTAGTGGGCCAAACAGGATTGGCCAGGGGATAGAATTTGATTATTGCTGTGTTCATGGAGTATTAGCAGCAAAAGAATGTGGTTACGAAACTATCATGATCAATTGTAATCCGGAAACAGTATCCACTGATCCAGATATTTCAGATAAGCTTTATTTTGAACCCGTGTTTTGGGAGCATATTTACGATATCATTCTTCATGAAAAGCCGGTTGGGGTAATTGTTCAACTTGGTGGGCAAACAGCACTAAAGCTTGCCGAAAAGCTTGAGCGGTATGGTATAAAAATAATAGGAACAGATTTTAAATCTCTTGATTTGGCTGAGGATCGTGGGCATTTTAGCAAATTGCTGAAGGACAATGATATTCCATATCCTGAATTTGGAACTATTGAAGATGCAGAACACGCCCTGGAGATTGCTAAAGATATAGGTTTTCCACTATTGGTAAGACCTTCATATGTATTAGGAGGTCAAAGCATGAAAATTGTGATCAATGATGAGGAACTTGAATCACATGTGGTAAACATATTAAAAGATATCCCAGGAAATAAGGTTCTTCTGGATCGTTTCCTTGAAGGTGCAATCGAAGCTGAAGCAGATGCCATTTGCGATGGAAAAGATGTATATATCATTGGTATAATGCAACATATTGAACCGGCAGGTATTCATTCTGGTGATTCATATGCTGTACTTCCACCATACAATTTGGGTGATTTTGTAATTCAAAAAATGGAAGCATATACTAAAAAAATCGCACTTGCTCTAAATACCGTTGGTCTGATAAATATTCAGTTTGCTATAAAGGACGATAAAGTATATATCATCGAAGCCAACCCTCGAGCTTCCCGAACCGTCCCTTTTATTAGCAAAGCATACAAAGAACCATATGTCAACTATGCTACCAAGGTTATGTTGGGAGAAAAAAAGGTAAAAGATTTTGATTTCAAGCCAACCAAAAAAGGATATGCTATCAAAGAGCCAGTATTCTCTTTTAATAAATTTCCTAACGTGAATAAGGAATTGGGCCCTGAAATGAAATCTACTGGTGAGTCAATCTATTTTATTGATGATCTTTTGGATGATTATTTTTTGAATATTTATTCTGAACGAAATCTGTATTTAAGTCGTTAATGTGGCATGGGTATATTATTCAAATTCATATTATTTGGGCTGGTATTTTACTATATATTAAAAACTGTAGGTAGTTTTATATTTAGAATATTTGGCGGCCAAGTACAACAAAAATCTCGACCAACAGCTCAAACTCAATATCGTAAAGAGGGGGAAATAAATATTGATTCTGTCCCAAAAGGTAAAAATCGAAAACAAAATGGTGATGCTAAAGACGGAGATTACATCGACTTCGAAGAAGTAAAGTAGTTTCTATTTTATAGGTCAGATTCAAGCGGTATCATATGCTCAATTACCATCCTTGGGTATGTGAAATTTTATCGAATTCTATTGTAGAACCAAATGAAATATTGGTTTATTGTAAAACAATTCACGATTTTAGTAGTCTTAATAATTGAAATTAAAAATTCAAAATGAATAATCAATCAACAAATGTTACGGTAATTGATGAGTTTCCATTTTTTTTTGAGGAGGACCTAAAAAAAGAATTGATACGTGTATCAAAAGTATCCAGGGCAGCAGAGGGAGATATCATCATGGATATAAATCAATCTATTGACCAGATTCCATTAGTATTGCGCGGATCATTAAAAATTCTGCGAGAAGATGAAGAAGGCAATGAAATATTACTTTACTATTTAGAACCGGGCCATGCTTGTGCCACTTCATTGACTTGCTGCCTGTCCGGACAAAGAAGTACCATAAGAGCAATTGCTGAAGATGACATAGAATATCTTGGGATTCCAGCCCAATATTCTGACGACTGGATGCACAAGTATAAAACGTGGAAGAATTTTGTAATGAATACCTATTCTGAAAGGTTTGAAGAGCTATTAAGAACCATTGATCAGTTGGCCTTCAAAAAAATGGATGAGCGATTGATAAAATATCTTAACGACAAGGCCGAATTGCACGAAGATAGTGTAGTGCACGTTTCACACCAGGATATTGCTTATGATCTCAATACATCCAGAGAGGTGATCTCCAGATTATTAAAGCAATTAGAAAACATCGGGACCATTAAATTGGGTAGAAACAGGATATCAATTTTGGCTTGACGGCGAGGAATCCTGGAAATAACAACATCCATTGTCCCCAGACCTGCCTGCCCTGAATTTTTATTTCAGGGTTCTGGGGTCTGTTAGCCCAAAGACTGAAAATAATATAGCTTAAAAAAACCTGTAACAGAAATAGCCTGGTCTTTTGATGCTGTATATGGGGTTTGTTTCTATTTCAAAAAATAGATCATTGCAAATAGCAACAGATGCCGGATTAAATCCGGCAATGCTCCTGTATCGTCATCTCGACATCAGGAGAGATCTTATGCTGATTCTACCTCCAATACATTCCCGTTCATTCAATCCATACATTTCTAGGTTCGCCGACAAATGCCGACACGAAATAACATTGTAGCAATAGCAGGAATCAGCGATTATGATATAGCATTATGAAGCTTAATTTCTATATTAGTATGTCGTTATTGAATTCAATCATTAGCACATTAATAAACACTTATACCCATCTATGGAAAAACGCCGATTAGCTGCCATCATGTTTACCGACATCGTTGGGTACACCCGATTGATGGGGGCAGATGAAGACAAAGCATTCAAAGTCCTTGACAGTAACAGAAAATTGCACAAAGATTTGTTGATTCAATACGATGGCCAAAAACTTAAAGAGCTCGGAGATGGCATGCTGTGTAGCTTCGATTCAGCATCTAAGGCTGTCAAATGCGCTATTGAACTGATCCGAAAATCTACTGAGCACAAAGATCTAAAACTGAGCATAGGCATTCATCTTGGTGAAGTGGTATTTTCCGGAGACGATGTTTTTGGAGATGGAGTCAATATTGCTTCCAGGATAGAAGCTATAGCTAT
>CAYREN010000366.1:0-2537 GCA_964423255.1 uncultured Roseivirgaceae bacterium
ACAAGATTTGTTGACCATGAATTTTTCAATAATTATCTTTTAAAGAATATCAAGTTGGGAAACAAAATGGAGTTATTTGAGGTGCCCTAAAGAGCTAATGCAAATGAACTTAAAAAAGTGGGTAATTTGGTCTGTCTCCATTTTGGTGGTATTTGGAGCGGTCTTAAAAATAATTTCTTTGGCAGTTATTTTTAATGGCTATGCTGCAAAAGACATATGTTCATGTATTTATCTTTCAGGCAGGAGTCAGAAAAGCATTGAAGAAAATGACCTGAATACTTTTTTCTTAGGTTTATCGACAAATGAATGGGATAAAGAAGAAAGAAGGGTCACGTCAACTTTCTTTGGATTTTCAGCTCAAACTGCTATTTATCGTGACGGGCTGGGTTGCACACTAGTTCATGGTACAAACCGCGAGGATGCCATGGAATTAACCTACAAACCAAAATTTCCTACATACGACCCAGATACTGTCTATTGGCCAACAGGCAACAAATTACGTAATACAACTCCTCCTGGCATCGATATTGAAAAAATTAATATCGCCATTTCGCAAGCTTTGAGTGAGGGCCATACCAGAGGAATAGTTGTTGCCTATGATACTATTTTTCTTGCTGAAGCATACAATCATGGATTTGATAAAGACACAAGGATTCTTGGTTGGTCGATGGCAAAAAGTATTACGAATGCGTTGGTCGGTATCATGGTCAAAAAGGGAAGGCTACAGCTCGAAGGAGAGACCTCAATTAGTGAGTGGAACAATGATGAAAGAAAAAATATAAGCCTGAAAAACTTGCTTCAAATGAGCTCGGGGCTACAATGGAAGGAGATTTATTATTATATTTCTGATGTCACGAAAATGCTTTTTATAGAACCGGATGTAGCAAAATATGCCATTTCATCCCGATTATCTCAACCCCCTGATTCAGTTTGGTACTATTCTTCCGGGACTACAAATATTATTTCTGAGATTATGAAAAGAGCTGCCGGTAATTATGATGACTACATTTCATTTCCCCGCAATGAACTTTTCAACAAAATAGGAATGCGAAGTATGGCAATGGAAGCTGATCAATCTGGAACATATGTTGGTTCTTCATATGCATTTGCAACACCCAGAGACTGGGCAAGGTTTGGTCTGTTGTATCTCAAAAATGGTTATTGGGGAAAAGAGCAAATTTTGCCAAAAGGCTGGGTAAAGTTTACACAAACTCCAGCACGAAAATCAGATGGTAAATACGGGGCACATTTTTGGTTGAACAGTAGTGCAAATCCTAAATTGCCAGATGCCCCATCAAGCATATTTTTTTGTAGTGGATTTAATGGACAAAGGGTTTACATTGTACCATCCCACAATCTTGTGATAGTGAGAATGGGATTGTCAGGGATAGGAGAATTTAATTTCAATAAATTTGTATCATCAATTATTAAAGCAGTCGAACCGATATGATTTTTATAGCAAACCATTTTATCTATTTATCCATCATTTTATTTAATACGTCAATATTTGAAAATACAACATCGACAACTCCTGCGGATTTCAGAAACTATGTTTGTTATACCACGAATGAAGAAATTTTGATAGATGGTAAACTCAGCGAGAATGCCTGGAAGAAAGCAACTTTTAGTGATTTGTTTGTCGATATTGAAGGAGAAGGACTACCAAAGCCACTTCATGATACAAGAGTTAAAATGTTGTGGGATGCAGAATATCTATACATTGGAGCATGGTTAGAGGAGCCTCATATTTGGGCAACCTACACTGAAAGAGAATCCGTTATATTCCAAGAAAATGATTTTGAGATATTCATAGATCCTAACGGAAATACCCATAATTATTATGAGATTGAAGTCAATGCGTTAAATACAATTTGGGATTTGTTGCTGACAAAACCTTATCGAGATGGAGGTAAGGCAATTAATTCGTGGAATGTTGAAGGGATGAAAACTGCTGTATACTTAGATGGTACTATAAATAATCCTTCAGATCAGGATAAGTTTTGGAGTGTGGAATTTGCGCTGCCTTGGAGCTCATTGAAGGAACAAGCTTTTGAAAACAGAAAACCAAAAGATGGAGAACAATGGCGGATAAACTTTTCTCGTGTCCAATGGAGGTTGGATATAGAGAATAATAATTATGTAAAAAGAATTAATCCTAAAACCAAAAAGTCATTCCCGGAATTTAACTGGGTTTGGTCACCACAAGGGGTAATTGCCATGCACCAGCCCGAAACATGGGGATTCATACAATTTTCTAATGAATTTGTTGGAGGTAAAAAAGCGGCATTTGTTTTAGATGACGAAGAGGATTGTAAATGGGAACTCAGAAAAGTTTATTATGCCCAGGAAAAATTTAAAAGTAAAAATGATTCCTATGCTGATAACCTTGAATCGTTAGACATTCAGATAAATTGTTGTGACAATCCATCTCTGGAAATCATAGCACAAAATGCTGGTTTTAAGGCTATACTAAATTGTGACAATTCCGGAGAAAAATGGTCCATCCGTCAGGATGGATTGATTTGGAAAAAGTAAAA
>CAYREN010000366.1:2637-5350 GCA_964423255.1 uncultured Roseivirgaceae bacterium
GTGATTGCGGCTTTTTCCCAAGTATGGGCACAGCGATCAATCAGTGGAAATGTCACCAGTTCTGAAGACGGATCAGGTCTTCCGGGAGTTAATGTAGTTGTAGTAGGAAGCCAGCAAGGCTCCATTACAGATTTCGATGGGAATTACAAACTTGATGTGCCAGACGGTGCGAGTTTAAATTTTTCCTACATTGGTTATATTGATCATGTGGTAGAGGTTGGAAACCAATCAGTTATTGATGTTGTTTTGCAAGAAGATGTTACTCAATTATCTGAAATTGTAGTAACAGCTCTTGGTGTAGAAAGGTCTGAGAAAGCGTTGCAGTATTCCATAACTACGGTTGACGGTGATAATTTTACTGAGGCCAGGGAAACCAACATTGCCAATTCGCTTACAGGAAGAATTGCAGGAGTAAATGTATCAAAAACAGGTGCCGGCGCAGGAGGCTCCACGAGGGTAATTATCCGCGGTAATACTTCACTTCAGGGAGGCAATCAACCACTTTATGTAGTAGATGGTGTACCTATGGACAATTCAGGTTTTGGCCAGGCAGGAGTATGGGGAGGTATGGATCAGGGTGATGGTATGACCAGTATCAGCCCGGATGACATTGAATCAATAACTGTATTGAAGGGTGCAAGTGCAGCAGCTCTTTATGGAGCGAGAGCATCTAATGGGGTAATAAACATTATTACCAAGAAAGGGTCCAATCGTAAAGGTATTGGCGTTGAATTCCAGACGAACTATACTTTTGATAAGATCAATGATTTATCAGACTTACAACAAAAGTATGGAAGTGGTGCAATGATTAATGGCGTAGCCACTAAGCCTTCAAATCAAACAGAAGCTTATCAGTGGGGAGATGATTCTTGGGGACCGGCTCTTGATGGAAGTCAGGTAATTCAGTTTGATGGAGTATCAAGACCATATTCATATACCGGAAGTAATATAGATCGTTTTTATAATACTGGTTATACATGGACCAATAGTTTGGCTTTTTCCGGTGGAAACGCAGATCAGAACTTCCGAATTTCCTTCGCAGATTTAAGGAGCGAAGGAATAATTCCTAATACAGGCTATGATCGAACCAACGTAACATTGAATGCAAATTCAAAATTCGGCAAAAAACTGCATTTGGGGGCAAAAGTTATGTACTCACACGAGGAAACCGAGCGAGGTACCCGAATCACTGATTCACCAATGAACCCTGTCCAATCCGTTCTAAGGATGCCTGCCAACTTAAATGTACTGGATTATAAGGGTGATCCTAACAAATTAGGAGCAATTCCTGCTGATGCGGATCAAAATAGTTTAACGATTTGGGGCAAAGTGCCTGGTGAAGAATTTCAGCAGGCGTCTAACAATTGGGGTCAGAATCCATATTGGGCAGCTTACCAGTATAAAGATGGAGACGTCCGAGATCGAATTATTACCTCTGCTAATTTAAAATATAATATCACGGACTTCCTTTGGATTCAGGGACGAGTAGGAATGGATTGGTACACAAGAAGAAGTACTACAATCACTCCTCAAGGTACAGGATATCAAAGAGGTGGTTCAATAAATGAAACAGAAAGAAGAATTCGAGAAACAAATGTAGATTGGATGTTGGGTTATGATGATCAATTTGGAAAAATTGGAGTTCATGCTTTTGTAGGAGGTAATGCCATGTTAAGAAGTAGTGAGACCTTGAGCCTTAGATCCTCAGGAGGATTTAGTGTTCCATTTTTCGAAGCGATAAACAATTCCTTTGCGAAGAATTTTGGATACGGATTTTCTGAATCAGGAATTAATTCATTATATGGATCAGCTGAAGTGAACTATAATCAAATAATTTTCTTGACAGGTACGGTTAGAAACGATTGGTTTTCCGTTCTAAATCCGGATGTGAACAGTATACTATATCCATCTGTAGGGCTTAGCTGGGTATTCTCAGATACATGGGAGATGTCTGACTGGATTAGTTTTGGAAAAGTTAGAGCTACCTTCGCCCAAGTTGGCAACTTTGGTGCTGTAAGTCCATATTCAACTAACCTTACCTACTCTTTACTTCAGGATCATCTTGGCCGACCAAGAGCTAGCTTTTCTTCAGCTCAGGGTAGGGGAGGAAATATTCCTAACCCTGGTGTTCAACCTAACCTTTCAACGGAAATTGAGTTTGGGTTTGATGTACGATTCTTTAATAACCGTTTGGGTATAGATTTTGCTTACTATGATCAAAAAACAACTGATGATATATTGAATGCTACTATCGCCGCTAGTTCTGGATTTAGTTCAACTACCATAAACATTGGTGAAATGACAAACAATGGAGTTGAGATATTGTTGACAGGTAGACCTATTGATTCAGAACTAACGTGGGATGTTTCTCTGAATTTTGCAAAGAACAATAACGAAGTTGTTTCGCTCATTGAAGGACTGGATGAGTTGGTTTTTGAAGAATCAAGAGCACGTACTAGTAGGATTAAAGCTATAGTTGGCCAGCCATATGGTACAATTACAGGCTTTGTTCAAAAACGAGACCCTGATGGAAATTTAATTTTTACGGATGATGGTATTCCTGTACGTTCTGCGGGTCACGAGGTTTTAGGGCAGGGAGTTGCTGATTTTAGTGGTGGATTATCCAATACCTTCAGATGGAAAGGGATCACACTTGACTTTCTGATCGACTTTAAGTCAGGCGGATCAATTCATTCGGGTACTAATGTAAGAT
>CAYREN010000367.1:0-1071 GCA_964423255.1 uncultured Roseivirgaceae bacterium
GTTGTGTTTTCAACAACAAATGGCACAAAAACCATCAATATGGCCAGGGACGCTGAAGAAGTGCTGATTGGCTCGTTTACAAATATTCAGGCTTTGTCAGACTATCTTAAGAATAAGAATGATGATGTTGTCATTTTTTGTGCCGCCTGGAAAAATCTGTTTAATCTAGAAGATGCTGTATTTGCAGGAGCTTTGTCGACATTGCTAATTGATGGAGGATATGCTACTTATTGTGATGCTTCCCTGGCAGCAATAGATTTATGGAGCCAAGCCAAGGCAGATCTGAAAAAGTATCTATCGAAAAGCTCTCATAGAAATAGACTTGCTCACCTGGTTTCTGATGCGGATTACGATTATACCGTTGCACTAAATTCAACAAAGGTAATTCCCTATCTTAATGGAGATAAAATAGAGCTTTTGTAAGGATATTATAGAACAAATAATTTCTAAATTTTAAAGGTAAAAGATATTTGCCTACTTAATTTTCTTTTCTGCTATGTGGGAAAAGGATTATTTACTGCTCATTATATTTTCAATATCCTTTGCAACAGATTCATGAACCCCAGAATTTTTTACCTTTTCTTTCAAAAAACCAATATAAAATTTATTGTAAGGATCGGTAAGTTGGGGATGATCATCGTCTTGTCTGCCAAAACCAAAAACTACCATGCCATCCTCAGATGCAATTCCTTTTTCGGAATTACCTAAAAAGCCAATTTGATCAATTTTCCTATCTTGCTTTTCCATGCCAATAAAAAGAATTTGCTTTACCCTGTCATCACCAAAATAAATCCAGTGCCAGTTGGCCATTATTTTATCTCCTTTGTAAAAATCATTTATTTCCCTCCGCGGCCCACCCAGATTTGTTCCCCAGTATTGTAAATCAGGCTTAAACTCTCCGGCAATTGGCCCATTGTATAGAAACCAATATTTTTGTTTTGGATCCGTTTTTTCAATAGAAATTGTAGCATAATGTTCAAAAAATTTCCATCGCCATTGCCATTTTCCACTTTTACTTATGGTAAGGATTGTATTTTCATTGACGAGGAAGCTGTAGCATTTTTTGTGCCC
>CAYREN010000367.1:1171-5331 GCA_964423255.1 uncultured Roseivirgaceae bacterium
CCATAGATTGGCAATGCTAATGCAAAAAAAACAAAGGTAGTGGCCAGGCGGTAAATCATTAATTCAAAAATAGTTGATTTTTAATGGATAGTTAAATACAACTTCATATTCGTTTGTCAACAGCAAATTGATTTCAAATTGTTATTGAAAAGACCATTTCCAGGTTAAAGGATTAAGGAATCCACTTTATATTTTTAAAATCAGGTTTCCGCTTTTCTAAAAATGCATTTCTGCCCTCCTTGGCTTCCTCTGTCATGTAGGCCAGTCGAGTCGCTTCACCTGCAAATACCTGCTGACCCACCATGCCATCGTCCGTCATATTTAATGCAAATTTTAACATTTTTATAGACGTTGGAGATTTCGCTAATATTTCCTGCGCCCATTCAAATGCTGTTTCTTCGAGCTTTTCATGCGGAACAACGTCATTTACCATACCCATATCGTATGCCTCTTGTGCAGAATAATTTCTTCCCAGAAAGAAAATTTCACGAGCCCGCTTTTGACCAACCATTTTGGCCAAATAGGCAGATCCATAACCTCCATCAAAACTCGTTACATCTGCATCTGTTTGCTTAAATATCGCATGCTCTTTGCTTGCGAGTGTTAAGTCGCAAACGGTATGCAGGCTATGACCTCCACCTACGGCCCATCCCGGCACCACAGCAATTACCACTTTTGGCATAAATCGAATTAATCGCTGAACTTCCAGGATATTTAGTCTGGGCATACCATCATCATCAACATATCCCTGATGTCCTCTCGATCTTTGATCTCCACCACTGCAAAAAGAATATACTCCATCTTTGGGTGATGGCCCTTCAGCAGAGAGTAATACCACACCAATCTCTGTATCTTCTCTCGCATCCAGCAATGCGGTAAACAATTCACCTACTGTTTTGGGTCTGAATGCATTGCGTACTTCCGGTCTGTTGAATGCTATTCGCGCAACACCATTAGCCTTTTTGAATGTGATATCTTCAAATTCTTTTACTGTTTTCCAGTTTACACTACTCATCATTTTTATTTGACGTTAAAGGTCCATTCATTACGAATCAATTTCATGGCATAGGTAAGCACTTTATTGTAGAAATCAAACAGTTTGAAATCTGCATCAATTCCAGGGATGAAATCATCTGCTTATTTTTTTATCACAAAAACTGACTAATGTCAGGGATTAATTTCTATAGAATGTATTACTTTGCAGATTGACTTTTTTATATATGAACGTATTAAGCTCAATTCCTTTCCAAATAATATACTCTCTCTTCGAGCATGAATACTTGGGATATCTTTTTGAATCATTTGTTGTTCAGCTAGATGACAACGGAAAACTTACCTTGCTCAACCAAAATATCTCTTCTCAAAATGCCAGTGATTTTGCAGAGCGATTAGATGATACAGACCTTGAATTGATAGCACTGATGGACTCCATTCAACAGGAATCGGTGATCAAAAAATTTAACAAATGCAAAATTAAACCTCGTGTTTTTTTTGACAGGGTTTATAAAGGTCCAAAACGAGATGAGGCATTACAAAAAGAAATTCAAAAATACCTTGAAAAAAGAAGGGCGCAGATTCTACAACTTATCATCGGAAAACAACTTTATGAAACAGGTTCTGATGGCGAACCAACATGGAAAAAAATAGAAGTACTAAAACCAACTTCCACAATATTGTTTCATTTTAGACGAAATGAAGACAATACGCACTATTTCCCAACCATAAAATACAATGATGAGAAAATTGAATTTTACAGAAAAAATTCATATATCATTTGCAGGGATCCTGCATTTATGGTTTGTGACAATAAGTTGTATAGCTTTTCTAAGTATGTAGATGGCAACAAACTGGTTCCTTTTCTCAAAAAGAAATTTATAATTGTCCCAAAAAAAGTAGAAGATACATATTACAAAAAATTTATTGCTCCACTAATTGCAGGATTTGACGTCTATGCTAAAGGTTTTGATATAAAAACCGAAAGGTATCAGCCTATCCCAAGAATATCCATTTCTGAATTGGCCACTACTTCAGCACCATCTCTGGGACTATTTGACGATCAATATAATAATGGGTCAACCAAGGAAGAAATCAAACTATTATTTAAGATATCATTTAATTATAATTCTTATAATTTTCTTGCCGATAATGCAAAAAATGTAAATGTAAAGGTTGAAAGAGAAGGTGACAACTACACGTTTTTTAGAATTGTGAGACAATCACATGAAGAGTTGAGAATATTAAATATTTTAAAAAATTTAGGTCTTAACATAAAAAATTCTAAATGCATGCTCTCTCAGTCCGAGGCCGTAAACTGGCTTTCAAGAAACAAAGAAATACTCGAGACAGAACACATTCAAATCGAGCAAAAAAATTCTAATAACAAAAAATATTTCATTGGCATATCTTCAATTTCTGTAGAAGTAAAAGAAAATATAGATTGGTTTGATATCCATGCCGTGGTAAAATTTGGAGAATATGAAATTCCATTTAAGGTTCTAAGAAAGATTATTCTTAGAAATGAAAATGAAGTCTTACTCCCTAATGGAGAGATAGGCATTATTCCTGAATATTGGGTAAATGAGTATTCTGCTCTATTTGCTTTTATGGATAAAAATGAACTAAATGGTGAAAATCTCATTCTACGAAAGCATCACCTGGCATTGGTCAAAGATCTGGAAAATGGAAATTTGGCCAAAGTCACTATAAGCAAAAAGCTAGAAAAATTAAGAGATTTTGAGCAGATTGAAGATACACCTATGCCGTTGGCTTTTGTGGGTAGTCTGAGGCCTTATCAATATGCCGGATACAATTGGCTCAACTTCCTGAACAGCTATAAATTTGGAGGATGCCTGGCAGATGACATGGGATTGGGAAAGACTGTACAAACTTTGGCCATGCTACAAGGTATGAAGGAAGCAGGGGAAGAAACCCCTTCGTTACTGATAATGCCTACTTCGTTGATTTACAACTGGGAATTGGAAGCAAAAAAATTTACCCCCAGTCTAAAAGTTTATAATTATACCGGCACCAACAGGTCTAAAGATGCTTCACTATTTGTTGGCAGTGACCTGATATTGACATCATATGGAATTGCCAGACTGGATATTGAAATATTAAAAGCATTTCATTTCAATTATGTAATTCTGGATGAGTCTCAAACAATAAAAAATCCAAACAGCAATATTTCCAAAAGTGTAAAGACACTCTATTCCCGTAATAGGCTTATTCTCACAGGTACACCATTAGAAAACAGCACGCTCGATCTGTGGTCACAAATGTCTTTCATAAATCCAGGACTGTTGGGAAATCAATCCTTTTTCAAAAAAGAGTTTCTAATACCAATAGAAAAGAAAGGTGATCAGGATAAAACCAAAAAACTTTATTCTATTATCAAGCCTTTCATCATGAGAAGGCACAAATCTCAAGTTGCTACGGAGCTGCCTGCAAAGGTAGAAAGCGTAAAATATTGCACTATGACAGAAATGCAAGAGGAGCACTATGAGGAAGTTAAATCATTCTTTAGAAATAAAATTCTTGAGGAAATTGAAAAATTTGGTGTGAAAAAATCTCGCATGACACTACTTCAGGGACTCACAAAATTGCGCCAAATTGCCAATCATCCAAAAATGGTAGAGCCCGTGTACGGGGGAGATTCCGGCAAACTCGATACGATCACCAGAATGATTTTGAGTGCTATAAGTGAAAATCATAAAATTTTGATCTTTAGCCAATTTGTAAAGCATTTGAGTATCATCCGCAATTATCTGGAAGAAAATAACATCGATTTTGCCTATCTGGATGGTTCTACAAAAAATCGGCAAGCACAAGTAGAGCGATTTCAGACTGAAGATAAGCTTAAATTATTTTTGATTTCATTGAAAGCCGGAGGCCTTGGCCTTAATCTAACCAAGGCCGAGTATGTATTTATTTTAGATCCCTGGTGGAATCCAGCCGTTGAACAGCAAGCAGTTGACAGAGCACACAGAATCGGACAAGAGAATAAGGTGTTTATGTATAAATTCATTACTAAAAATACGGTTGAAGAAAAAATTCTTACACTTCAAAGACGAAAGATGAAACTTGCCATGGATTTAATTTCAACTGAAGAAAGTTTTGTAAAGGATCTTTCCAAAGACGACATCGAGCATTTGCTGGATTAA
>CAYREN010000368.1:0-5327 GCA_964423255.1 uncultured Roseivirgaceae bacterium
GACGGACAAAAAGACAAGTCAGTTGCTCAAGTTATTTCGTGCACGTTCCTAAGTACAACTGCACTTAATATCGTACATAAAATAATTCATCATTTCCGAATGCTTTTACCAGGAATCCATTCTCAGCAACAGATTTCCGGTAAAGACGTTGGGAATAAAGTTACCAGTTGTAGTACTAATTTTATGCATATGGAGACGCTTTCAATAAAGATGTCAACTTTTTGGCAAACTGAAATTCGAAGAATTCATTTATACACTCCGAATTATTATATATAATATTTATAACAGTAGTTCATATTGAAAAAGTTGAATACTATTGTTAATACCATAAACAATTTATATTGTGAATACTAAGGCAATTGGAAATAAATAACCCACCCTTTTTATGAAGTATTTTTGTTGGCATTCAGTTTCGTTGCGCAGGGCGCATAGCAGGCCATGTAACCGAAGCAACAAGACTGTATACGGACAAAAAGGCAGTAAGGTAGGTAGGTTTGCTTCCAGCTACTTAAGCAACGTGCACGAAATATCATCGACAATTAGCTTGCACAAATACATAAGAATCGCTAATGCTTTTCTAATTTTATTGTTGGTCTTTGATATTGCGGCAACTATTTCGTAGCCAGCTATACACCTATTTTCACGCTTTGAAGACAAACAAAAAATTTCGCCAGTTATCGAACCTATTCCCTGCGTTCCTAATTCAAACATTCTTAACTGCGAGAGAATGATACACTAAAATTTATAAACTCAGTAAAAAAGAACATAATGAACAATCTAAACCAAAAGTCCAGTAATGTGGTCTGGCATCAGGCCACTGTTAATAGAAAACGTAGAGAAGAAAAAAATCAGCATAAATCAGTAGTTCTATGGTTTACAGGACTTTCTGGGTCGGGCAAATCAACTTTGGCTCATGCTGTTGAAGAACAACTCTTTCAACTTGGTCTGAACACTTTTGTTCTGGATGGTGATAATGTTCGGCATGGTTTAAATAAAGACCTTGGGTTTAGCATTCAAGATCGTAAAGAAAATATTCGACGTATTAGTGAAGCTGCAAAACTTATTCTTGAAGCTGGCATCATTACACTAACAGCCTTCATCTCCCCATTCAAGGAAGAAAGGGCATTGGCAAGAACCCTTATGCCCCATGGAGATTTCATAGAAATTCACTGTTATTGTCCATTAGAAATCTGTGAACAACGTGATATCAAAGGATTATACAAAAGGGCGCGAAATGGTGAAATAAAAGACTTTACAGGTATATCCTCACCTTATGAAGCACCTGTTAATCCTGAATTAAAACTTGACACACAAAAACTTTCTCTTGAACAAAGTGTAGATAAAGTAATCTCTCTATTAAAAGCCAGACATATCTTTACCCCAACTCAAAAACTGCTAAAGTAAAAAGAGTGAAATATAGATATAAAAAGCCTACCTTTATATTCAAGGTTTTTTCGTTTGGAAACCTAATGAATTTCATTAGGAACGTGCAATGAATAACCTTGGGAAATGACGCAGATTTTTTTTCTTACTCACAGAAATTAGGTGCAGGCACACGTTGCACAACAAGAATACAACTTAGAAAAAGAACAAAAAGACAAGACAGCTATTCAAGGAATTTCATCTATGTTCCTAGCCACGGTTTGATAATGACTACAAAAAAATAACAAGCACCTAAAATTATTGATTAAATAGTATGTTTTATACAAGCAATAACTTGTAAAGACATTAAATCCTATTGTGCTATAAATACTCAATCGTTATTTTGGAACACCTTTATTTGCAAGCATATCAGCTCTTTCATTACCAATATTTCCTGCATGCCCTTTTACCCATACCCATTTTATCTTGTGCTTGCCAATAACCTCATCCAGTCTGCGCCAAAGATCTTCGTTTTTAACCGGTTTTTTTGCCGCTGTTTTCCAACCTCTTTTTTTCCAGTTATCCATCCATTCAGTAATACCTTGTAGGAGATACTTTGAATCTGTATGTAACTCAATTGAGCTTGGTCTCTTTAATGCTTCCAAAGCCTTAATTGCCGCCATTTGTTCCATTCGGTTATTTGTTGTTTCTGGCTCTCCGCCAAAGAATTCTTTTTCATTTTCCTTATACTGCATTAAAACACCCCATCCTCCAGGCCCTGGGTTACCCTTACATGCTCCATCGGTATAAATAATAAGTCGATCAGTCATGCTTTTTTATGTGTGGTAGATTTTAAAGCAGGAGAAGCGCTAACTAATTGAAGTGCTTTAGATTTCACTGGGGTTAGTGGAATTAAGGTATATTGTCGTTTTACTGCTCGCACAGCATAAGCCATAGAGAAAAGCGTTCTTTTTCCCAATTTAAATTTTTCTGGATTGGTAAGAATTGAGTCCAAAGTAAACTCATAAGTTGTTTTGACTTCAAAATTCAGCAATTTTAACCAATCAAGAATTCGGGCTCGCGCAATAAAATGGACACGCCATGAATCGGATAGTAGTTTTATGTCCCATAATATTTGCATACGAACCCAAATGTTCAGAGGATTAAAATTAATGATAAGGATATCACCTTCTGGTTTCAATACGCGCTCAATTTCTCTCATGGTTTGAAACCGATGAGCATCAAATTCTAATAAATGAGGTAATAACACCAAGTCAACTGATTCACTCTGTATGGGCAGTTGGTAAGAATTAGCCAATACTTTTACAAATTCAGAATTGTCATTATTATTTCTGTCAAGAATATAATGTTTTTGATAGAGCGTACAATCTATAAAATCATTCTCCCAGCCCAAGCTACCTACCTGTAATATCGTCTGTTTACAACTAACAGTAATCGAGCGTTTCAAAAGATTTTTTTCCTGTATCTTTAGTAATTTACCTTGCGGTGTCTGATAAAAGGAAAACAAGAACTTTCTTTTCATAGCTAAAATGGCTAGAATTGATAAATTTTAATTATTATTCTATAATCTAATTGTATTATAGATCATTTTGTTACAGGTGCAGGGCATTTGTAGACTGATTATCTAGAGATTAGACTGCTTCAAAATCCACTCAATTTCCATATACAGAAAACAGAATATGTTTATACAGCCTTTTTCAGAACAATGACTACTAATATTACTATCAGGCCAGTCACTTTTTTTCTTTTTTTGATTGTATTCATCACAAGTGCTTGTACACGAAACAACAGTACACATTCTTTTATTAATGAACTCCCTCCAACTGCTGCTACCTCTATTAAAAGCCGGCCATTAATCAAAGAGAATAGCTCCATTACAGGGGTGTCACTAAAAATACAATATGACACTATATGGGAACGTTTATTTTCCCTTTATGCATTACCTGAAATTGAAAATGATCGCATAGAAAAAGAGTTGCAAAGATACCTTAAACATCCTACTGATATAGTTAAATTTCAGCAACGTGCAGAACCTTTCCTTTATTTTATACTAGATGAAATAGAATCTAAACAAATTCCGGGGGAACTGGCCTTGCTTCCCGCCGTCGAAAGCGCCTTTAGACCCAATGCAATATCAAAAAGCCAGGCATCTGGATTATGGCAATTTATGCCAGCAACCGGGCGCATATTTGGCCTTAAGCAAAACTGGTGGTACGATGGAAGAAATGATATTTACAAATCGACCAAAGCTGCAACCTCCTATCTAAAACAACTTAGCCAAATATATAATGAAGACTGGTTTCTAGCACTATCAGCTTATAATGCGGGCATGGGAACCATTAGAAAAGCAATTCGAAAAAACAAGAAAAAAAACCTGGCAACTGATTATTGGTCCTTAGCATTACACAAAGAAACAATGACCTATGTTCCAAGGTTATTAGCGCTTGCTAAAATCCTAGCTAATGCTGAAAAATATAACATCCCTTTGCAGAAAATTCCAAACAAACCTTATTTTAATATTGTAAGCATTGATTCTCCTTTAGATTTAAGCAAAGCTGCTGAAATGGCTCAAATGCCCATCAATAAATTTTTTATCTTAAATCCTGCATTTAAAAGATCATGCACAGCCCCTGACAGCTCTAATCAACTGCTAATTCATATTGATAAATTTGAAATATTTAAACAGAAGCTAGCTCAAACACCTAAAAAGGACAGAATGAAATGGGTTCGTCATAAGATTCAATCAGGTGAAAATTTGGGGCTCATTGCAAAGAAACATCGCACAACAGTTATCGCATTACGCGAAAGTAACAACCTATCCAGTAATATAATTCAGGCAGGAAAATATTTACTAATTCCAACTTCATTTTTCAAATCCATTTCTGGCAAAAATGTTCGCAATGAATCGATGTACATAGTAAAAAAAGGCGATACATTCTGGGAAATTGCTCGCCAATTTTCTGTAAGTAGTCGTGATATTGCCAGCTGGAATAATCTCTCTCTCTCTAAAATATTAAGGCCTGGTCAAAAACTAATTATTAGAGAGGGATAAGACAAAGGAAAGGGATTGTTTGTGTTTTGCCTAGAAAAAAAAGCCAGGAAAAGCAGTTTTTTAACTACCAGTCGTTTGTGTTTATCGAAAGAGTTAACGCGAAAAGATACAGCCTTACCCCACACTTTATATTATGCCTTCCTATTTTTAGACGTATCTCTCCCCCTGCCTATTTTTCATGCTGCTGCGTATTTCAAAATAAAATTCATGCCCGCTCTCAAATATCATATAAGCATTTCTAGATAGAAACTAATGCTTTCAAAACATCAGTTCTACTAACAATTCCAACTAATTTATTGTCATCAAAAACCGGAAAACTTCTTACTGAAGAATCTCTAAATTTATCAGCAAGATCTACAATGCTAGATTCAGCTTGAACAGACAAAACTTCCTTATTCATAAAATCTATGACTTTTCCACTCATTCCTTGATTATAAGAAGCATCAAGTACTACTTTCATACTGTCTTTTTCTGAAAACATACCTACCAATTTTCCAGATTGATCAAGAACTGGGGCACACGTAATCTTGTGTGCTAATAACTGCTTTATAGCAGCTAAAACATCTGCATCTAATTTTAGAGTCATTATGTTTTTAGTCATATAGTCTGCTATTGTAATTTTTGCCAGCATGATTTTTCTCCTCATTAAATATATTTAATTTTCACACTACTCACATCAAGCATGCATAGCTCAATGCTTCTTGAACAACATTTAAAAGCTTAATTATTATTTATTCTTTAACAACACAGGAATATCTAAATTGATTATTTCCATTTCAGCCTCAATTTTTTTTCTTTTATCGCATTTAGTTACACAAACACACGAACCGTTATTTACACCTCCGCATGAACCTTTAATTGCACGTCTACCGAAAACAACACCAATAGCCAT
>CAYREN010000369.1:0-5327 GCA_964423255.1 uncultured Roseivirgaceae bacterium
TCTTTGCTCTTTCTGTGTGATTCCCATTTTCGTCAATGAGTACATTTTTATTTTGTGCGCTTATAAAAAACCCGGGAGATATGGCATTTACCCTGATGCCATCACCATATTTTGTTGCTACCTCCATAGCCATCCATTTGGTAAATATGTCAATACCTGCCTTGGCCAAGCTGTAGCCTAGTACCCTGGAAATTGATTGAGTCGATGCCATAGATGATATATTGATGATACTACCACTACCTTGATTGGCCATTTCCTTGCCAATTATTAGTGTAGGAATCACAGTTCCAAATAGGTTGATATCCATCACCTTTTTGATACCTTCCAGCGATGTGTCAAAAATGGATTGATTTTCAGCAACAACTGCTTCTGGGACATGTCCTCCTGCAGCATTGATCAATATATCCACCTTGCCCCATTTTTTTAGCACGCTGTTCAGGGCCTCCTTTATACTTTCTTCATCCAGCACATCAATTTTTACGGCCAGTGCTTCCATACCCTCGCTATTTAACATTTTGGTCGTTTTTGATGCGGCATCACCGTTTCTATAGGTAAGGGCAACTTTAACGCCAGCTCGTGCAAGACTTTTGGCCATGGATCCTCCAATCAAACCGGATCCACCTGTCACAATGGCAACTTTACTTTTAATATTTATTATTTCATTCATTATCCTCCTAATTCAGTTTCGATCTTTGATTGTATTCTTTGATCAATTGATTTAATTTTTTAAAATCCAGTTGTCCGCGGTCTATTTTCAAATGGTGCAATATTGCCAATCCTTTGTTCAGCTGACTTTCAATATTTTTTACTTTACCAACAATATAAATTAAGTTTCTCTTCTTCCCGGGAGTTAATTTATCAAAATATAGGTTGCCCTCATTGTCTTGTTCTAGCAAAGTTCTAAATGAATCGGGCATAGTCATGCCAAATTCTGATGTATCTTTTTCCATTGCTAAATCTACCTCCATACCAATAGATAGATTACATTTATTGACTAAATCTTGATTAATTAATAAAAAATATCCTTCTGAATAGGGCATTAAGGCTCCCTGGATTTTAATATCATTATTTATTTGACAAACGACTCTTCTGTTTGTCCTTTCAATAAAAGTTTTAGCGATCGAAGTTGGTATTGGAAAGTGGAAACCCCAAACTTTAGATTCTAATTTATACAAATGGGATTTGAAGTGGACCATTAATTTATTTTCTGAAATAAAGGTATGAATAATTTGTCAACTGCAGAATAGGAGATATGCAAAATGCACTTAACGATTTCCTTATTTAGAATGAATAAAAATGAATTAAAAAGACTGAATAAATTCTATTATGATTGAAGTCATATCGGTAATATCAATATATTTATAAATAGCAATAAAATTGAAAAGACATAAACATGATCAACTATGCCTGTTAAAAGTTATATCGCTTTTCCTCACGATAACCATAAAGAGGAGTTGAAAAATGAACTGGAGAATATAGAAGGATGTGATGCAATTGAGGCAGAGAATAAAGACTTGTTAATAGTAGTAACTGCATCGGATAATGAAAAATCTGATGAAACACTTTTGTCTAAAATTAGGGATAGTAAATACCTGAAACACATTTCGCTTGTTTCGGGATTTAAGGAACAAGAAAATTAAGAAAACAACTATAGATGAATTTGAAAAGTATCAATCGCCGTAATTTTCTAAAAAGAATTGCTGCGGCTTCAGCAATGTCTGCTGCATATGCTATGTTTCCGGGAATTGTATTTGCAAGAGAAAGTGAAATGAATCTTCCCGCTGATGTAGTGTGGAAAAAGGCACCTTGCCGATTTTGCGGAGTTGGTTGTGGATTGAAAATTGCGCTATCAAATGGAAAAGCGGTAGGAGTGAAGGGTGACCCTGAAAGTCCCGTTAATAAAGGGCTTTGCTGCGTAAAAGGCTATCACTCTGTGATGTCGATGTACGGAAAGGATAGGTTAACAAAGCCTCTGGTAAGGAAAAATGGTAAGTTAGTAGAAACCTCCATGAAGGAAGCCCTGGACTTGGTAGCGTCAAAAATGAAATCTACTATCCAGGAACATGGCAAAGATGCTGTTTCTATTTATGGCTCCGGTCAATGGACAATCCCTGATGGGTATGTAGCATCGAAATTGACAAAAGGTGCGATTGGCACTAATAACCTGGAGGCCAATGCCCGTCTTTGTATGGCGAGTGCAGTTACTGGTTTTTTAACAACTTTTGGTCTGGACGAGCCAATGGGCTGCTATGAGGATTTTGATCATGCAGATGTATTTGTGCTTTGGGGAAATAACATGGCAGAGATGCATCCCGTTTTGTTTTCAAGAATTCTTGATCAAAGATTAAAAAGAAAAAATGTATTGATCATAGACCTTGCCACCAGAACTACACGTACCTCCATGGCAGCGGATAAGTCATTTATTTTTAAGCCTCAGACAGATCTTGCCATTGCCAATAGTATGTGCAAGGAGGTTATCGATAATGATTGGATGAATGGTTCTTTTGTCGAAAAGCATTGCGTTTTCAAAAAGGGAAAAACAAATATTGGCTATGGAACGGAAGATCATTTTAAGTTTAAGGACGAGGCAACAGGAATCTCTTTTGAGGATTATAAATCATTTTTAAATGAATACAACCTTAAAAATGTTTCGCAAACATCAGGTGTAAGCATCAAAGACTTGAAATATCTGGCTTCACTTTATGGAGATCCCAATAAAAAAGTTATGTCACTATGGTGTATGGGAATGAACCAACATACGCGAGGTACGTGGATTAATAATCTGGTTTATAATATTCATTTGCTAACAGGTAAAATATCATCCCCCGGTAATAGCCCATTCTCTCTTACCGGCCAACCAAGTGCCTGTGGTACAGTAAGAGAAGTAGGCACCTTGACACACAAATTACCTTATGGAGTGGTGATGAAGGAAGCGGCAAGGAAAAAAGCCGCCAAAATCTGGAAGGTACCGGTAGAAAATATTGATCCGAAACCCACCCTGCATACTGTCGAAATGTTCAGGGCTTTGGACAGAGGAGATTTGAAATTTATGTGGATACAAGTCACCAACCCCATGGTCACAATGCCAAACCTCAATCGCTACAGGGAAGGGTGCAAAAAAGATGACCGCTTCATTGTAGTCTCGGATATTTACCCAACACCAACAACAGATGTTGCAGATGTGATTCTGCCCTCAGCTATGTGGATTGAACGTGAAGGAATGTATGGAAATTCTGAACGTCGTACGCAGCACTTTGAAAAAATGGTTGATCCTCCCGGAGAGGCCATGAGCGATACATGGCAATTGATAGAAGTAGCAAAACGGATGGGATATGAAAAGCTATTTCCCTGGGATGAAGAAAACCATATTGAAGAAATATGGAACGAATATACCCAATTTCATGAAGGCAATAAACATGGAATGGCTCCATATGAAGTACTGAAAAGTCAGCCTGGAGCGATGTGGCCATATGTTGATGGTAAGGAAACCAAATGGAGGTATAATGCTAAGTACGACCCTGCTGCGAGCGGTGATGATTTTGATTTTTATGGAAAACCAAATGGGAAAGCCTGGATTTGGGCAAGACCTTATGAGCCTGCTGCAGAGTCTCCAGATGAAGAATATAGTTTCTGGCTTAATACCGGCAGGGTGATAGAGCATTGGCATACCGGATCAATGACAAGGAGAATCTCGGTGTTGCATCAAGCCGTTCCGCATAGTTATGTGGAGTTAAATCCTCAAGATGCCAACAAACTTAATATTCGAAATGGAGATAAAGTCAAGTTGATTTCGAGACGCGGAGAATTAGTTCTGCCAGCATCTGTAAACGAACGAGGTCAACCAGCCGTTGGCCAGGTATTTGTCCCGTTTTTTGATGAAAGTATGCTAATTAATGATCTCACTCTTGATGCATTTTGTCCTATTTCAAAGCAACCTGATTATAAGAAATGTGCAGTAAAGGTAGAGAAGGTATAATAAAATGTTGTTGGAGGTTGAATCGATTTGCTAATTGACAACCTTCATGATTTCTACAATATTTAAATAATGAAAATAAAAAATAGATTATTAATTATTGGATTTGCCGTCCTGCTCATGATTTCAGCAATTTTAGTTGTTGACATTAGTATTGAACAAGAAAGTAAACCATTTGACATGTCAATAAAAGGGGAGCGTGAGCCACCAATTATTCCTTTAGAAAAGGGCGTGTTCACGAGATCTGCCCAAGCACTTGATTATATAGATATGCCGTTTGATAAAACCCAAGGCAGATCGTTAACATCGTATTATAAAAACCGTGCTTTTAATGGTGCTCCACCAACTATTCCTCACGAATTGCTTAGTGAAAAGGGGATTGGTGGAAAAACATGTTTACAGTGTCATGAAAATGGTGGGTATGTAAATCAGTTTGCTGCATTTGCACCGGTGACGCCACACCCTACATTTATTAATTGTAAGCAATGTCATGTGCCGCAAAAGACAAAGCAATTTTTTGTTTCAAGTAATTGGAAAAGACCTGATCCTGTAGCGATTAATCAGTCGGCCATGCCTGGCAGTCCACCGGTTATTCCACACGAATTGCAGCTGAGAGAAAATTGCCTTTCGTGTCATGCAGGTCCATCGGCAGCTAAAGAAATTAGAATTGATCATGCAGAGCGTGTAAACTGCAGGCAATGCCACGCAGCAATTAATTCACCTGAAATCGAAGCGATTGTTTTTTCGAGAAACCCAGAATAATAGAATTTTATTTTTATGAGTGTGAAAAGTAAAAATTGTGTATTCCTTATTGTAATTGTATTGCTGGCAAGCTGCTCTCATGAATATAAATCTCATGAAGGCAATCTTGAAAAAGTGAAAAATCACAAATCTGATGTTCAATACAATATGGATTCTCGAGATCTTATTGGAGATATGGAACTACAGCATGTTTTACCTGAATTAGAAGGGGTGAAAGATTTTTATATTAGAAAACAAAGCCAGATAATTGAATCTTTTCCATGCACCAATTGTCACAATGATGAGCTTAAAAAGTTAAAAGCAAATAATAAAGTAGGAGAAAAAAATGCTCACTGGAATATTCAGATAGTTCATGCCTCTGACAAAACCATGGATTGTATGACGTGTCATTCAGAGACAAATTTGGATGTGTTAAATTCCATCACGCAAACAGAAATAGATTTTAATGAAAGTTATAAGTCCTGTGCACAGTGTCATTCTACTCAATATAAGGAATGGCAAGGAGGTGCTCATGGAAAACGTGTGGGAGGCTGGGTACCACCAAGAATTGCCAAAACATGCGTAGAATGCCATGATCCTCACAAACCGGCAT
>CAYREN010000370.1:0-5294 GCA_964423255.1 uncultured Roseivirgaceae bacterium
AGACATGCCGGAAATACGTAATTGGCAATGGGATAGTAAGAAATAAGCAATTTTGTTTTAATATTCTTACGGAATTTGCCGATTGAAAAATATGCACAATCAAACACTAAAACAAAAAGTCGTACTAATTAGACATGGTGAAACCCAGTGGTCCCATGCAGGTCGTCATACCTCATATACTGATCTGGACTTAACTGAACAAGGTCAACAAGAAGCGCAATTGTTACGCCCAATCCTGAAAGACTGGGATTTTAGTAAAGTGTTATCCAGCCCATTGCAAAGGGCCAGGGAAACGTGCCGATTGACGGGATTTCCCGATTTTGAGCTTGATGCTGACCTATCCGAGTGGAATTATGGTCGGTATGAGGGACTTACGACAGATGAAATTCAAAAAGACGTGCCTCATTGGGATATTTTTGCTCATGGCTGTCCCGAAGGGGAATCACCGGAAGAAGTTTGTATGCGTGTCGATAGAGTGATTAGAAAAGTCCGAAATATTGAAGGTGACGTAGCGGTATTTTCCCATGGTCATCTTGCCAGAGTATTTGCAGCTCGCTGGATCAATCTACCTGTTATTGATGGGCATATTTTTGTTCTTGATACAGCAACCCTGAATATCTTAGGTTCATATCATGAGTCACCGGCCATTGTTACCTGGAATGCGAAATTGATTCAGTAGGACGTGAGATATACTGTTGTTACTGTTTATATAATTGCTAAGGGATATTATGAAAAATCAATTTCATGACCAGGAGTTACTCGCCGAAGAAGAATTTTTACGTGGCCCCGATGATTTGCTGGTCGATTTTGACCGGGCAGTAAAAGTCTTCAATGAATTTGTTTCAGGATGTCGTGGTCTATTTGATATTGGTCCTGCAGTCACAGTGTTCGGTTCAGCTCGCTTCAAAGAAGATCATCGTTATTATCAAATGGCCAGGGAGTTAGGGCGAGAATTGGCTGGAAAAGGTTTTGCTGTGATAACCGGAGGAGGCCCGGGTATCATGGAGGCGGCCAACCGGGGAGCTAAAGAAGCAGGTGGCCTTAGCGTTGGTTGTAATATCGTGCTACCTATGGAGCAGACTATAAATCCCTACGTTGATGTAACCATAGAATTTGATTATTTCTTTGTCAGAAAAGTGATGCTGGTTAAATACTCGTCTGGCTTTGTATTCATGCCGGGAGGTATGGGCACGATGGACGAAATGTTCGAAACCTTGACACTGGTTCAAACTGGAAAAATGAGAACATTTCCCTGTGTGGCTATGGGCAGGGAATTCTGGAAACCCATGGTTGAATTTGTTGTTGAGAGTATGCACCGTGAAGGAACTGTCGACCCTGGCGAAATAGAAGTGGAAATGTCGAATTCACCTGCAGAAACCGCAGATTACATAAGAGACAAGATTCGTCAGGCACAGTCTTAATGAAAATCCTGATACTTAATTCAGGAAGCTCATCAATAAAATACTCGCTTTTCAAAATGCCAGGAATGGAGGTTATTGTTTCCGGTGTCATAGAAAAAATAGGGGCGGCTGACAGTCGGCACAAGTATCAAATTCTAACTGCTGACGGAACAATGCAGGAGACAACACTAACTCAGAAAGTTGTAGATCACCGAAAGGGTTTGGCAAATATCTTCCAGTTATTGCAGGACTCCGGCATCGTTAGTGAAATAACTGATCTTGGCTGTATTGGCCACCGGGTAGTTCATGGCGGTGAATTGTTTAATCAACCAACGTTGATCGATGAGTCTGTACTGAAAGGCATACGCAAGATGATACCGCTAGCACCTTTGCATAACCCTGCGAATATTTTAGGTATAGAGGTGACCATGCTGCACGCACCCGATATTCCTCAAGTTGCCGTTTTTGATACAGCCTTCCATCAGTCTATACCTGCCCAGGCATTTCACTATGCGCTACCCAGGGAACTCTATGAGCAGGAACAGGTGCGACGTTATGGGTTCCACGGTACCTCACATCACTATGTCGCTAAACAGGCGGCCAGATTTCTGAATAAGCCTTTGCATACATTGAACCTGATTACTCTGCATCTGGGTAATGGGGCCAGTGCAACAGCAATTAAGCAGGGTCAAAGCGTCGATACATCAATGGGGATGACTCCTCTAGAAGGATTGGTAATGGGTGCTCGGAGTGGTGATGTCGACCCAGCCATTCTCATATTTTTGAGTAGCCACAAAAATATGTCTATCGAGGAAATCGATGCGATGTTGAACAAAGAAAGTGGCATGAAAGGGCTCTGTGGTGAGAATGATATGCGTAATGTTCATCGTTTAGCCGATGCTGGTAATGAATCAGCACAACTGGCGCTGGATATATATTGCTATCGAATAAAGAAGTATATTGGCGCTTATTTTGCTATTTTAGGACAGATAGATGCACTGGTTTTTACAGGGGGCATCGGTGAGAATGATACGAAAGTTAGAGATTTAAGCTGTAACGGATTGGAGACGTTAGGTATTGCCATAGACCCGCAAAGAAATTTGCAACATGAAAAAAGAGATCAGGATATAAGGAAAAAAGGGATGCCAGTAGCTATATTGGTCATACCTACCAATGAAGAATTGGAAATTGCAGTTCAGAGTATGGAGTGCATACAAGGGGGAATTCATCACTGAAGTGCTGTTTAAGTATAAATATTTACGTATACCATACGAGCTTTTCTTTAAGCCTTCTCCAAAGGGAGAAGGTTGGATGAGGGGAAATTAAATGAAATATGTAATCCTTTGTTTTTCAAATAAGCTCGCCTCAGCATTTATCCATAGTATGTAGAATAGTAAAAATTGTGAAATGGTTGCTTACAAATTCACGTTACAATAAACGGGCCTTCTAATTTATGGTAAAAAGCTACTCAAGGAACAAAATATAATGACATCTACATCGGATATGTGCGCTGAAATTAAAGGCCGTATTGAAACTGCTATTCCGGACGCCAAGGTTGAAGTGCGAACGGGTAGTGATCGTCACTATGAAATTTCAGTGATTTCAGCATCATTTGCTGGGCAGTCTCAGGTAAAACAGCAGCAAAGAATATATGCGACAATCACTGATCTGATGGCAGGCAATGATGCGCCTGTTCATGCGATTGATCGAATGGATCTCAAAACAAAATGATATTAACTGTATTAGTCTCAGACCTTAACTGCCATTTTAGCTTAACCTGATACTTTCGGAAATTCATATACTTCATTTATTGGTCTCTCAAAGTAAACGATTTAATACACAACTCTTGACGTGTCCTTTTCAGTGTCTCAAAATAACAATCTGATATTGTCTAAGAGAAAACTGAACACTTTACTAGCAAAGAATTCAGTTTTCGCTTTTATTTTAAAGCTAATTTAGGAGGAATAGATGATATCGCCATGATTTCCAGAACTGAATTTTTTTTGATTCCGGATGATTAACAGTTAGTAAACCTGACTAAAAATGTCTAATTAAAGGGTGAAATTAATGAAAAAAGTTGCTGTATTAGTAATTCACGGGATGGGTTCTCAAGATATTAATTTTGCTGAAGGAATGATAGAAGAAATAAATAATAGAATTTCTAATTTATCTAAGAATCCTGATGAAATTGCATGGAAACCAATATTCTGGGCTGATTTACTGGAACCAAGACAAAAAAAATATCTTAGGAATGCAAAAAGAAACCATGATTTAGATTATATAGGATTAAGGGAATTTGTACTTACTGCCCTTGGGGATGCGACAGCCTATCAAAAAGTAGAAAGCACAGAAAATAACATTTATGACAAAATGCATAGAAGGGTACAAGAAAGAATAAATGAGCTGTATAAAGTTGATTTGCAAAACCAAGAGTGCCCTCTAATCATTATGGCACATTCATTAGGCGGCTATATCATGTCAAATTATATTTGGGATATACAAGAATCTCCTAATTCAAGTCTCAGTGCTTTTGAGAACATGGAGCTACTAGCTGGTATGATTACCTTTGGCTGCAATATTCCTCTATTTACGTTCGCATATAATGATGTAGTACCAATACAGTTCCCAGGCAAAGCATTAAGTGATGAAATAAAATCAAAGGCAAAATGGGAAAATTATTATGATCCAGATGATATTTTGGCCTATCCTTTAAAAGCTATAAATCCTGCATATAAAAAAATTGTTAAAAGAGATATACCAATAAACGTAGGAGGTTTCTTATCAAGTTGGAACCCTGCTTCCCATGCGGGTTATTGGACAGATAATAATTTCACAAAACCAGCATCAAAATTCATATCAAAGTATTTATGAAGCCTTACAATTTAACAGCTGATTAGTGAGGTAACTGAACAGTCCAATTTTTCAAGTACAATTGGTCAAGCAAATGAATCTATTAGAAATGTTAGTGATAAAGCAAATAGTTTATTGCTATTTAAGATGGAGTATTGGGGTTTATAGGAATTTTATTAAAAGGTTGAGGATACAGTAAAAAATCAGTTGATTAACCAGTTTTGTATCTCAGTAAGTTTGTGGTGTATGTCAATATTATGTGAAGCATGGAGGCTGTAATTTACTCATTTTTACCTTTACTAATTGATACATAATAACCTATAAATAATGACCCTATTCCCAAAACAAAGGTTAATCCTGCACCATTGAATATTAATATTGGATTTAGATTGCAAGACAAGCCAGTACCCAAGTTTAAGGATTTCCCCATTAGGCAAGTTGCCACAGACTTATAGACCAAACACAAACCAATACTGGAAAAAAGAGATGCCCAAGAAAAATAAAGCCACTTGTTAATATAATTTTTTAAGCTAGATCCTTCTGGCACTGCAAGTATTTTTCTTAGAAAAAAGACTGGTAACACGAGTGCTGCGACTGCTAGTTGATTTATTTCGGTAGCAACAGAAGACCATTGTTGCATTAGGATTACGTAATTATTATCCATAGAAGAAAAACACCATATTGTAGACCTTAAGTAATTAAGGTTTCCCTATATCTTCCCTGTTTTTGGTTTTCAATGCAACAAAATTTGCCGTTAGTATAGCTTTCTATTACGTCTATTTTTATGCCCGTAAATTCGGGTGAACACGTTCCTATCAAACTGTTCACCTTTCCAATACATTCTTAACCGTTGCACCATACCACTGTCGATTATTAGCTGTTGGAATACACCGCACGTTTAAAGCCTTAGCTAAAGATTTATAGCTCGTAATACCTTGGTTTTATTCGTGCTAAAGAAATTTGGGAAAATCCAGTGATAGAAATTCTATCACCCCAGACACACCATGGTGAGAAGAGGTTTCTTGCTATTGGCAAAATAGGAAA
>CAYREN010000371.1:0-5261 GCA_964423255.1 uncultured Roseivirgaceae bacterium
AAACTTAATTATCCTGACAAAAACGCTTAATGGAAAACGCAGCCTTTTTATTTCCGAGGTCAGCTGCTTTGCGCCAATCTTCACATGGATTGGCTTCCAGCTGGCTTAACTGATATTTTGTATTTCCCAGTACTCTGAAATAATTGGGATTACCAGGATCAAGCTCTGCAGCCTTGGCAAGGTCTTTTATTGCCGGCACATAATCTGTCGCTTTAGCCCGACAACTTCCTCTGCTAAAATAGGCATTGGCATCATCCTGATTAAGTTCAATAACTTTTGTATAGTCGTTGGTTGCTGCATCAAATTTTTCCATCTGCTCCAGCAAAATGGCACGGTTGAAATAATTACTCGGATTGGTGGCATCCAATTTCAAGGCCTTGTTCAGATCGTTCATGGCACTTTCGGAATCTTCGAGATAGATATATGCCTCCGCCCTATTGGTGTAAATTTCCGGCTGCTCACTATCGAGCTTCAAGCTTGCTGTGAAATCATCTATTGCCAACTGATAAGACTCTTGTTTCATATAGCAAAAACCTCTGTTTTTAAAACCTTCCTTTAAATTCACTCCCCCTGTGATGGCCTTATCGAGATAGGTGATGGCGTATGGATAATTGTCGGAATAGTAATACGATTGGCCAAGAAAATACTGCATGGCAGGTTCCAGCTCCTCGCGTTTTTCGAGATTGGTAAAGTCTTCTATTGCCTTTGGATAATTTTCCATTTGGTAATAACAGGTCGCCCTATTTTCATAAGCCCTGGTATATTCACCATCCTGTTCCAATGCCAGATTATAATCAGAAATGGCCTCCTCGTATTGTTCCATAAGCTGCCTGGACTTTCCACGATTATTATAAAGTATACTGCTCTCAATACCCAATGATAGCGCTTTATCGTAATCTAAAATTGAACCACCATAATCTTTTATTTTAAATTTTGAATTTGCCCTATTATAAAAAGCATCTGCATACTCGGGCTCGATATTGATGGCACTATTGAAACTTTTAATTGCTCCACTGTATTTTTTTGTTTCATACAAAGCAGCGCCTAATGAGTAAAATATATCTGGATCATCTGCCCCCAACTCAATTGCCTTGCGAAGGTCAGAACTGGCATTCACATAATCTCCGAGTGCATAATAGGACATCCCACGATTTGTAAATGATCGGGCATCTTTCATGCCATCCTCTATGGATTTGCTCAAATCATTTGAAGCATTTTCATATTGACCCAGTTCATAAAAAGCATGACCACGGCTATAAAATGCCTTTTTATCAGTTTCTCCTTTACTTATGGCAATGCCCAGTGACTCCAGGGTTTTGGTATAATCTTCCAGATTGAAATAAGAAATCCCAAGCAGGGTAAAAACTTTCGTTTCAGCATTGCCATTTTTTGCTACTTTTCCCAAATCATCAATGGCACCTTGCCAGTCCTGAGTCGCATACTTTAGCATACCCCTGCTTTCCAAAGCTGAAATATATTCTGGATTAATTTCTATTGATTTATTATAATTTGTAATGGCTCCTTCAATATCTTCTGCCTGCTCAAGGCATTTTCCCTTGAGGTCAAAAATTACCTCATTGCTTATTCCACGTTTTGTGGCTTCATCAAATGCCAGAGTAGCTTTTTGACAGTCTTCCATAGCATACAAGTCATATCCCAAGTGGAAATAACTTTCACCTTTTTTATCACCCAATTCTATGGACTTTTGGAGATCTTTGGCCGAAAGTTCCGATTCACTCAAATAGTAATAGGCATTACCGCGACTCGAATAAGCATCCATATCCATAAATCCCAGGTGCTCCGATTCATTGATGTCAACGATTACCTGATCATATCTTTTCAGTTTATAATTGCATTGCGCTCTTTCCACAAATGCTCTACCCTCCTCTATTCCCAGCTTGATGGCCATATTCAAATCTTCCAAAGCACCTTGAAAATCACTTTCATCCTTTTTGATACTTCCTCTGTACCAATAAACTTTTGGCTCCCTGGTATCCATACGAATTGCAGCATTCAAATCTTCCAATGCACCATTATGATCACCGGTATTATATTTTGCAAGTCCCAGCATCGCATAAAGCTCAGCACTGGTACCGCCCATCTCTTTTGCCATCATTAGCGAAGCGAGAGATTTGCCAAAATCCCCAAGCTCAAAATATGCCATTCCTTTGTTGATGTGTGCCTTTTCGTATTCAGGGTTTGCCTTTATTGCCAGTGAATAATCAGCAATCGCACCATCTATTTGTTGAAGGTTGTACTTTGCCTTACCTCTGTTATTATAAATTATTTCATCTTTCTGGCCCAGATCAATGGCTTTATTATATTTGACAATTGCTTCTTCAAAGCTCTTATTTCTAAATTGCGAATTTCCCATAAAATAATATGCTTCTGCATCTTCAGAATTCATAGACTCAGCTTTTGACAAATCGACAATAGCTCCTTCATAGTTTTTCATATTGTACTTTGCCTTTCCGCGCATTTCAAACAATTTCACATCCGACATTTTCAATGATTCCGCTTTGTCAAAATCCTGAATGGCTGTTTTATAATCATCATTGCCATAATTGATTTTTCCAAGAATAAAGTATGCCTTAGGCAAATTATTATCCAACTCAATAGCTTTATTAAAGTCTGATCTTGCCGCGCTGATTCTATCTTGCTTATAGTTGAGTAAACCTGAATAATAAAACGCAGTCACATTTTTTGGCATCGTAGATTTCGTTTTTCCAAAAGCACTGCTGGCTTTATTAATGTCGTCATTGGAGTAAGCATCAATTCCCTGAATAAGTGAGTTATGCACCTTCAGTCCAGCACCGAAATTATTAATATTTTTGGAAATAGATTTTAGGTTTGTAATGGTCGACATATTGGTCACAAACCCAATTGATCCTGACCCATTGAGTGGCACAACGATACCTTCCACTTCACCTTTCGAATTTAATACCGGGCTTCCTAATACATTTTTATCCAATTTATCCTCAATGAGAATTGCAGGTCCGTATCCAATAAATTCTTGTTTCTTAACTATCTTTTTTGAAATTGCTTTTGTGGATTGGATTCCATCAGCATATAAGATTTTTAAAGTTGATCCTTTTGCCGACATCTCCTTAGTACTTTTCAACTTTGAGATTTTTGCACTGAGCATATTGTCAAGATCAAATCTCACCACACCTGTATTCGGATCAAATCCAATCATCTTGGTTATTTTGTGAATGCTACTGTCCTGAGTGATTGCATGGGCAAAGACGCCATTTTTAAAAAGATAGGCATAGGAATAGCCATGGTTACCATCCATAAAAAAACCAGTCCCTTCATTAATAATTGTGCTGTCATTTTTGAAGACCTGAATTAGAATAATTGCATTTGCATTTTGTGCATGAAGAAATGTAGAACTAAATAACATTATTGCAATAATGCCCGTCACAATATTTACACGCCTGCTCCTTGTCATGATAATTAAATTTACGTTTGGCATCTCACCCAATTGAATGCTCACCAATAAAACAAAATTAATTTTTTAAACTGATTATTCCTGATTAACAATGGCTTAACACGCACAAATATGTGATTAAAAATTACATTGTGGTATTTAATTCAACTACCCAAAGTATGTCCATAAACGCTATCTCTACTATCTGAAAGTTGGGCCATCCACCAAAAGAAAAGCTTCATATTTCCAGTAATTTTGTGTTTGAATTTTACGCCGATCGTAAATAAAACTGGAACTATGCCACTTATTATTTAGAGTCTGTCCATAAAGTTTCTAAATTTATAATTTGACCCATCATGAAAATTTCTTATAAATTAAATATGACTAAAACCGAAAGATCGAAAATTAAAAGAGCCCCCAAAAGAGGTAATTATGATGAAGCAACAATTTACAGGATTTTGGACGCCGGTCAGATATGCCATATTGGATTTATCCATCATGGGCAACCTGTGGTAATACCAACAATTTATGGGAGAACAGGAAATAAGCTTTTTATCCATGGCGCAAGTATCAGCAGGCTTATTGTCGAATTGGAAAAGGGAATAGATATATCATTGAGTGTGGCTCATGTCGATGGCTTAGTTTTGGCAAGGTCGGCATTTCATCATTCTATGAATTACAGATCTGTAGTCATATTCGGAAAAGCAACACTTGTTGCTAACGAAGAAAAGAATTTAGCTTTAAAAATCATTTCCGACCATTTGATACCCGGAAGATGGGAGGAGGTTCGTGAACCAAATGCAAAAGAATTGAAAGCTACCAAAGTACTGGAAATCTCCATTGACGAAGCTTCTGCAAAGGTAAGAACCGGTAGTCCCGTCGATGATGCCGAAGACTATAAATTAAATATCTGGGCCGGTGAGATTCCGTTTAAAAAAATTGCCCTCGATCCAATTTCTGATCCTAAACTAAAACAAGGCTTGGCTGTTTCTAAAAGTGCTTTGGATTATATTAAGAAAAATGGTTGACAGCTCTTTTGGCTAAGAGGTTAGTTCAGTTTTTACACCTCATTACCTTATTAGGTGTGCTATAATTGTGAATTTCTATTGAACCATGTGGCACATATTTTATTGCGAGCTTAAGTCAGTAGGAGTTGAAGGTGCTTGCAGTAATGTAAGGCGTTTTTATTTTTTCTCCGTCCATTTTTCAGGGTCTTGCGAAGTATGGAAGACAGCTACAATTAGAATCACGGTATCATTGACTTGAAAGTGAATACCATATGGAAATTTATTCAGGGAGAAAACTCTTGTAAACTCATATCTAATTTGGGTTTTGAGTGGGTTGCTTTGAATACTATCTACGGCTTTAGCAAAATTGTTTTCAAAAGCATCGCCTAAATATTCTTTTTGTTCTTCATACCAAAGAAATATTTTTCTTACATCAGCTTCTGCAGCTTCCGAAATATCAATTGAGTAGGTCATTTATTTTTTAAAGATGTCTGTTTTAGCTTTTTCCCAGCTTCTGGTTTTCATCTCCCCTTTCTCGATGAGTTGTAGCCGTTTGTTTACTTCCTCTTGTTGCCATTGAGGGACTATATCCTCATTATTAACAGACACATAATCGAGAGTTTTAATAAATTCTAAGAAAGTGTTGAATCTACTCTCTTGTATATCAAGTGTGATTTTCATAATCCTTATTTAGCGAAAGCTATTTTAGTTTTACATTTTGTTAAGCCATATCAACCAATTGTAAAGTTATAAAAAAACAAAAAATAACGAATAAGTTTTATCAGGATGATTTGAAAGCGTAAAACGCTCAACTACCATTTTAA
>CAYREN010000372.1:0-5260 GCA_964423255.1 uncultured Roseivirgaceae bacterium
TTGGCATCAGGACTATTAGGAAACTTCAGGTTGGCAGCATCCCATTCAAGTAATTTGTCTGGTGTACGGATTGCCACCGTACCCAACAAGATCGCCTCTGTCATTGGTCCGGATTGTGCAAAATGTGATTCGGTTCTTTCACCTCCCAAACAGGCATCTGCAAAATGATGGTAATGATTGCGATCCGCAAATTTCGGCATTGGGTAATTTTCAAATTTGTTTTTAGGCAAAAGTGCAAGACCATGAGTATGGACAATAAGAAGCGCTCCTTCAGTACCTACGATCATAGCTGATTCAACAGGATATTGTTCACCTGGATATAAATCCTGTATGTCTTGCGGTGGATAAAACTCTCCATCAAACCATTCCAAAGGCAGCACATCAGACTCCGTTAGTTCATTACCAGGAAACATCCAGGTGATATGATTGCTTTGCGGCCAGGTATCGGATCTTCGTTCTGGCGAGTTTTGCCAGGATTCTTGAACTTCAGCAATGACAGACTTAGGTGGTTTCAAACCAATACCTTTCCAAACAGCATCAAATATATGACATCCAATATCACCAGACCACCCCGTTCCGAAATCCTGCCAGGCTCTCCATATCATTGGATGATATATATCCGGTGCATAAGATCGATTTGGAGCACTACCTATCCAAAGATCCCAATTCAAATTTGTTGGAGCATCTTGGCTCTGAGATGGTCGAGGCCCGCTCACCCGGTATTTCACTCCACTTGGCCGATTAGAACATAGATATGCATGTTTTATTTTACCGATGGCCCCGTCCTTAATTAATTGAACAGCCCTGCGATCATTGGCAGAGGAAGCATGTTGGGTACCAAGTTGCGTAATTACTCCCTTTTTAATTGACGCCTCGGTAAGCTTACGTACCTCAGCAACATCATGGCATAATGGTTTCTGACAATAAACATGCAAGCCCTTTTGAATGGCCTGGTAGGCTATTGAAAAGTGGCTATGATCCGGCACGGCGACGTTAACGGATTCAATATTTTTCTCTTTTTTTAGAAGTTCTCGCCAATCTGAGTAAGTACGGGCCTCAGGAACTAATTCGGAAGCTATTTTCAATCTATCTGAGTCCACATCACATATTGCTAAGATCTGTACTTTCGGATGACTGATAAAATTTTTGAGGTCGCCTAACCCCATTCCACCAATTCCTATACAGGCATGTTGTAAAATGCCATCGTCAGGTTTGCAAGATTCGAGGATAAAAGGAGCAACAATAGCTCCGGCTGCTGCTGTTTGTAAAAACTTCCGCCGTGAACTTGAAAAAATTCGATTATTCATAATTAAGGATCATTTTGTGTAATGATCTCAATTTCTGAAAATTTATGATATAATCTTTACTAAAGGCATAAAAGTTAGCGTAATCGAACTCAGGATTCAACTCTTCAAACTCCCTATCACCTAACTTGTTCTCGATAGAAGGATTAAAAATCAATTATATTTACCTTACAAATCGAACACTTTATGTTATAATTACAAGGATGATTTAGCGGCATGCAACCATTTTTATTTTAATCCTGATTCTGGGAATCTGAATACTTTACTCCCCCAACTCAAAAGCACTTCGATAAGCACCTATTTTATTGACATAATCCAGAATTTTCTCATAAAATGGATGCGTGCCAATCGTTCCGCTATCTCCAATGATCACGAGTTTCTTTTTGGCGCGGGTGATGGCAACATTCATGCGCCGGGTATCTGCAAGAAATCCAATAACTCCTTTTTCATTTGAGCGCACCAGGCTGATATAAATAATATCTCGTTCTTGTCCTTGAAATGAATCTACAGTATTGATAGCTACCTTTTCCTGAATATATTCCCAATCAGAAAAATCTTCGTCAAAATTTTCCTTCAGCAAACCAACCTGAGCTTTGTATGGAGAAATGATCCCAATATTCTGAATTTCATCCATTTTATCCATCAATTCAATATGATGCAGATAAACTTTGAAATGCCGCAAAAGTAAATTCGCCTCCTCTCTGTTGAATGAACTTTTGGTATCTATCTCCATTTGTTCAAAAAACCCAGTACCGGCTGTATCTATAAATTCTACTGGTTTGTCATTTTCAAATATCTTCCAATTTGCTACCCTATCATTGGCGTAAAGCTGACCATTATAGAAATAATTGTTGGGAAAATCCATGATATTTGTGTGCATCCGGTACTGCTCCTGAAGCATTACATCTGCACGATTTCGCTTGATGGCCTTTTCAAAGAGTGTTATCTCAAGACCGTTTTTTGCAGCTTCATACGACTTAATTGTGGGAGGTAATTGAAAATGATCTCCTGCAAAAATTACTTTTTCTGATTTTATTATTGGTATCCAAGTGGCCGGCTCCAATGCCTGTGCAGCTTCATCTATAAAAACTGATTGAAATTTCATGCCTTTCAAATAATAATTATTGGCACCTACCAATGTCGATGCAATGACCTGGGCATTAGACAAAATACTATTTACAATATAAAACTCCAGGTGCTCGGCTTCTTCTTTTAGTTTTTTAGCTTCTGCAAAAAGCAATCTGCGCTGTTCCTTCTCGGCATACCCAAAACTTCTTTTGTATTTTTTACCCAACATTCTGTATTCATCAGCCTTTTTACGGATCGTTTTCAAATTTTTAAAATCCAAATGATGAGCGATCTTTGCATCCAGGGTGTTGCTGAGAATTTTTTGAGTTACTCGAGCAGGATGACCGATACGTACCACATTAATTCCTTCTTCATCCAATTTTTCTACAAACAAATCAACCGCAGCATTACTTGGTGCGCATACCAATAATTGTTGTTCATCTTTGAGTAAATGTAATATTGCTCTGACCAAAGTTGTTGTTTTCCCAGTACCCGGAGGGCCATGAACAATAGCAACATCTTTGGCATTTTTTATCATGTTCAATGCCTTATTTTGACTTGGATTCAAGCCATCGATTTCTATCGGATATTGATCATCAAATTGAGCTTCGGCACTTCCGAGTAAAATGTCTTTTAGTTGATTGATGCGCTCTTCTTTTGTTTTAATAAGATATTTAAGCGCATTTTCCATCTCACGATATGCATTTTCATCAAATAGTAGCTGTACTCCCAGATATCCGTCATTTATCCATTCGGGAACGTCATCACAATTTATCGTCATCAACATATCATGCTCTCGTACCTGGTTGACTACCCCGGAAACCACCTCACTATTTTCATGGTTTTTTCCGGCATTTGAAAACAGGCTTATCAACTTTCCCGATTGAAACATATGGGGTTCTCGATGCTCGGGAGGTCTGGAAATTTTAACAAGCAATCGTTCACCGGAATCGAATTTGGTTTTCTCCAATTCTACCGGATACCAACATACGCCCTGCTCTCTACGTTCCTTCAGGGTAGTACCAGCCATTTTTCGCTTATAAGTCAGCAGGTCCTCTTGTTTTTCAATTTTCAAAAGATTGACCAAATGCTTTAGCTCCTCTTGAATGTTTCTTTTTGGCATGTAGAATTTTTAAATTTTTTTTGCCCGAAGGTAGAATTTTAATTTTTTAAATAATCATTGGTTATTTTATTAGGATCATTCAAGAGATCTCGCTAACAAGATTATAATTACTCCATAATGATACAGAAGATATTTTTTATCGCAGGCATTCTAAATCGTATATTTGAAAAAACAAATAGCATCATGCGTACCCCAATTTTTTATCTTTTATTGAGCCTGGCATTTTTTCGACCAATTCTCGTAAATGCCCAACAAGGTCCGGTAGATTTATATGCAAATAATGATATTGGTATGCCTGGAGATACAATAATTATTGACATTGCCGTCAATGGCTTTACGGATATCTTATCTGCCCAAGCCTCCATAAATTGGAATCCTGAATTATTAAAATTTATTAGTGTTGGTGATTTTGGCATAAAAGACTTTGGAGAAAGTAATTTTGGAACCACCACTACCAATCTGGGTCACGTGCGATTTTTATGGGAGCCTAATGATGGTATGGCATATACTACAATGGACAGTACAATTTTATTTTCCATACGATTAAAAATAATTACCGATGATCCTCAAGAAGTTCCGGTAAGTTTTATTGACCAAATATCCAACCCGGCCTACCCAATTGAGTTTGCAAATGAAAGCTATCAAATACTTACTGTAAATACTCACGATGGAATGATATCGGTTTACTCAGAGCTTCCCGATTTAGTAAATGTCAAATCCGTTGCCAACAGTTCGTGTGATGAAAAAGTTCCAAATGGAAGTTTAAAAGCAGATGTAAATAGCGATTCTATCAATTATATTTTTCATTGGTTTCATGGAGAAACTGTGACTTCAACACCAGATTATATTGGTTATAGGTACGACAGCCTTCCTGCCGGGAATTATACTATTCAAGTTATTGATAAATTCGATGAGATATTTGCACAATCTGTTTCAGCAAAGGTAATGGATGATTCTAACCAGCAAAAAGATATTATCTCTGTCGATTCAGTATTCTCTCAAACAAGCTGTAGCGAAGCGGATGAAAAACAAACAGGATATCTCGAAATCAAAATTAATGACAATCAACCCACAAATACCTACAACATTTCTTGGTGGAAGGGCAGCTTTGAAGATGGTCAGGAATTGACAGATTTTAGAAATTTATATGCGACAGAAAAAATGAGCAAAGGAAATTATGAGGTGTCAGTTGAAAATATTGCCACTGGGTGCAAAACTTATTTAATAGATTCAATCAAGGAAAAATTGCCAGAACTCCTGCTCACATTATCCTCGACAGATAATAACTATTGCAAAAATGGCGCTAATGGTTCTGCAACTGTCGTGCTTTCAAATCCTGAAAATTTTAACCCCGTTTTCTATTGGTTTAATGAAAATGACGAAATTGATACTTCTCAAGCCAGGTTCAATGGGCAGGTTTATGAAAATATAACCTTTGGTAAATATAAAGCATGGGTGATGGATTTAGACTCTGAATGTTTCAATTCCGATGATGTTGTTGTAGAACAAAATGTGATTTATGACGAAGCAATTGTTACGCAAAAAAATGACACATTATTTGCTAACAACGATCTGGCCAACTGGAAGAGAAATGATGTAAACCTACCGCATACGGGCGCATATTTCATTCCTAACAACCCCGGCTACTATGCCATTACAATCTCCAATGAGTATGGTTGTGTCAGCGATTCAGAAAGTTTATTTTATGGTGTTACCGGATTGGAAGATACCAATTTAGAAATCAATTTTTATCCTAATCCATTTC
>CAYREN010000373.1:0-5259 GCA_964423255.1 uncultured Roseivirgaceae bacterium
CTTACATTAGATATGCCCATTAATTCAGAAATATCATTATATGGTAGCCCTTCCAAAAATCTGTACTGAATTACTTCCTTTTGTCTTTTGGGTAATTGGTCTACTGCTAATTTTAAAGATCTTTCTTGTTCGTTAGCATTCTGGTTGGTGACAAATTTCTTTTCAAAAAAATCTTCATATTTAGGATATTCAAATTTTATCCCTTCTAATAATTTTTGTCCTTTTTCTTTTTCTCCAAGAGTCCTGAATATTCTTCTTCTAAATGAAACAATAAGATAATACTTCACAGACTCCACCTCAGACAAGGAACATCTTTTTGACCATATGTAAAGGAATAAGTCATGTATGCAGTCTTCAACCAGACATAAATCCTGAACTATTGATTTACCATATCTTACGAGTACATTATTGTATTTAAGAAACAATTCTTTGAAAGCATCCTCACTGCCAATTCTAATTTTAAGCCATAGCTTTTGGTCGATGGTCTTTTCTTCTTTTTGAGAAGATGATTCTTTCATACCAATAGTATGAGCTCCTTCATTACTATGAAGTGAGGACTGGTTAGTCAAATAATTATCATCTCGGTTATTGCCTGTCATCAGAATTAAGGATGAGTCAAATGTAATAAAAATTGATGCGAAGGAAAATTTGATCCAAGTTTTTCAACAATTGAAAAATGTTATTATTAATATCAGGCATTTGCTAAAAATGCATTTTTAGCAACACCATGTATAGATGTTTATTTTTTTATGATAGAGTTAAAGGAGAAGATTGAGTAAAAAAAATTCTTTTTACTTTCTTCTGAGATCTATAATTATAAATTTTCTGTAATCACCTTCATATCTTCGGGTGATTCAAAATCTGTTTTATTAACCCAACCGGCTTTAGGATTTTCTCCATTCATTTGTCTTTTGTAAAAATCTCTATCCTTTTTATTTGAATATAAATACTCATCAAACAAATATCCTTTGCCAAACATTCGAGGATCATTTTGTTCTTTTAATTCTTTGTACAACTGATTTTCAAAATTACTTGCCATAGCTGATAGTTCTGCATGATCAATCAAATTATTTACACAATGAGGATCGAGTACCACATTATACAATTCTCTATCCGGGCGTTTTCCAAAACAGTAATCCCAATATTTATTGGTGTCTGTAGCTCGTCGATCAGTCAATATTTGTGATTTTGTGGCTCCTCCATCGCAATTTAAATAACCAGTTTCAGGATTACCGGATGGCCAACGATCCGTTTCAAAATTTACTACCAACAGATAGTCCCCTTTGCGAATTCCTCGTATTGGATATCCCCATTCTTCTGGTCGCCCAACATCATGTCTCTCTTTTCCGATGAGGACATGGTCACGATCCAGGCTCTCATTAGCATTCAAAATGTTAACAAGGCTTTTTCCTTCTATTGGCTGCATATGCGTATTCTTTTGATCTACGCCTGCCAATTCCAAAAAAGTTGGTGCAAAGTCAATAAAGCTCACAAAGTCTTCGATCACTCTACCCGGTTTTTTTACTCCGTTTTTCCACATGATAGCAAGAGGTAAATGATTGGAATATTCATATGCCTGGCCTTTTACCCTGGGGAATGGCATGCCATTATCTGCCGTTACTACAACAATGGTATTGTCCAATAAACCTTTTTCTTGAAGTGTCTCAAGCATTTTGTCTAGATGAGAATCAAAATATTCTATTTCAAATGCATAATCCAACATGTCAGTTCTCACGGTTTCTTTATCCGGCCAAAATGATAATACTTCATCAACATCCTCAAGTTTCTTATTGCCTTTTTTAATACCACTTCCATACTCATAGCTTCGGTGTGGTTCAAATCCTCCATACCAAAAACAAAATGGTTTATCATCGGCTTTATCATCTAAAAAATCAATGAAATTGGCCGCATAATCTATTTTTGATATACCAGTTGTAGGTGGTATTGTATTTTTATCATTATACGCCTTTCCCAGTACTGGTCTTCTTTTACCATCATCAGTCAATGCGACAACAGGTGCTAAACCTTTGGCGGTATACCCAACTTGATATCCATTTTCTACAAGCGTTTCAGCATAAGTTTTGAATTTTGTTGGAAAATAGCTCCAGTGATTTCCTGCCTCTTCCAGTTGCCAGGAGTTACGACCGGTAACAATACAAGAACGCGAAGGGGCGCATTTTGCATTGGGCGTGTAAGCATTGGCAAAAAGCAATCCCTGCTTCGCAACTTTATCAAAAGCTGGAGTTTTCACCCATGAACAACCATAAGCACCCATATGTTTGAATGTGGCATCGTCTGCAATACAAAAAAGTATGTTTGGTCGATCATTACTTGCCTGCTCTTTTGATTTATTGCAACCAGATATTGCCCCAAAAATAGTTATCAAAGTAATGATAAAATTGATTTTTGACTTCTTCATATTTATTGGATTTCTAATCTTTTGGTACTAAAAGTAACATTACGCTCCAAAATACGGTTTTCTTCCCTTCCATTTTCCTCTGGTGAAATCAGGGAATTCTACTGGTTGTTCATTTTCAATAGACATCCCCGAAAGCGGAACAACTGCACTCATGGTTACTGAGTCATAAACGTCTATCGGCGTGTTAGTTTTATCCCGAACAGCTTTCACAAAATGTTCTAACTCAAGACTATCAACACCACCATGCCCACCGGTACCACTTTTATTTTTCCACCATTTGTGTAAATATTCTTTTTCGTAGGGCTGGAAAGGTTCCCATTCATGGTATTTCGGACTTTTTTCAGTAAGATAGACTGCGCTCCTTTGTTCATTATAAATACCCAATGTTCCCTGAACCATCCACCGGTTATCATATGGCCTAGGTAATTGCATATCGTAATTCACAATTATAGTCTTCCCATTTTGGGTTTTCAATGTTGAAGTAACAATATCACCTTGTTTGTATTCCAGATTTGCATTTGGATGGTCTTCACCAAATTTTCGCTTCAAATATTCATTTATTCCCCTTGATGCTGTTGCTGATGAATAAATCGACTTGAAACTATCTCCGCAATTTATGTCCATCCAACTTATTACGGGTCCAAGTCCATGTGTTGGATATTGGTCTCTATTGTAATTAATCAAATATTTTGCTGCCCAACGCTGATGGCCATCTTTTGCATCAAAAAACCAATGATCAACACAGTCGTGAGAATGAGCACTATGGCAGTGAACCATTTCTCCCAACAATCCATCTCTGATCATATTGAGCACGGCCAAATTATCCTTTCTGAAACTCCAATTCTCTAGCATCATGCATGGTATCCCTGTACTTTCGGAAGTGTTAACCAAATCCCAGCATTCCTGCAATGTGAGTGCTGCGGGCACCTCGACACCTGGGTATTTCCCTTGTTCCATGGCATATTTGGCTATACTTGCATGACTATCCCAGTAAGTAGCAATCAGCACTGCATCGATGTCATCTCGATCCAACAACCGCCGATAGCTATGATCGTCTTTAAAATATCCTTCAGGTTTTTTTCTACCGGATTCTGCACAAATATTTATTGCATTGTCGAGACGCGACTTGTCGATGTCGCAAAGTGATACTATCTCAACATTTTCAATTCCCATTAAAGTTTTCATTAGGTGGGTACCTCGATTCCCGATACCTATAACACCCATTCTAACCTTATTACCCTTTTTATTTAAATCATTTGCAAAAGAAGAGGTTTGAAGTGTCATGCCAATTCCAACTGTCGAAATTGTCTTTGCAAAGTCACGACGATTAATATTTCGATTTTTCATAGTTTAATTTGAATGTTCGTACCGCAAGTAATTATTATCATTTCAATACATCAATCTAACCAATTCAACACTTGTTCCAGAACTTCTTCATTTTTATCACTTTGGAAAATATCAAGGTTGTCAGATTTTTTTTTATTTGAATATACCCTTATTGGGAAAACAATGCTTCCCTTGGTTTCATCATCAGTCAAAGACATTCCATTGCCTGACTTCGAATTAATTATAAGTAGTTTCCTTGGGCAAAGTACAGCCATCAGATCGGGAAGATCATATTCATTAATGGCTCCTGCAACTATTGAATGAATAAATGAAGGTTCGTAATCATGTGTGAGTGCAATATCTGAATAACTAATAAATGTTTGTATGAGACAAATCTTTTGAATATCCTTTTCGAATGTTGCCGCATGAAGTAACTCACTTCCTAAAACTCCAACAGAAACAGCAGACAATGATTTATTATCAGGAAGTATGGCTTTAATAAAATATACCATCCTGATAATATCTTCAGCTCTTATTCCAACAATGGACTTCCCAGTGAGAATACCTGAAAACCAAAGGTTGTAAGAAACATTATCAATATAAGCATCACCTTTGAAGTATCCGGGACCCAACTCTCCTATTCCTGCAATATCACCAATCAATACAGTATATCCATTTGCTACAAGCTGCCTTGCCAGGCTGTCACTATTGGCTGCATAGTTCTTTCCTTTTTCATGCAACATGAGTACCGTCTCATTTTTGCTGTTTTTTGTTGGAATAAACAATGCCAATGGAAGCATGTAATCACCGCTTCCTTGTATCAGGTATTTTTCTATGGTATAATTTTTATTTACATATCGTCCTGAAAAAATTTCAGATCCAAAATCCTCAGGGTAGGAAAATCCCGAGAACTTAACAGCTGCATCTGGCACATTGGATAGATGTTCTTCTGCGTTCTTTCGAAAATTTTCCAAACTTGACACTTGTTTCTCTACGATTTTTTTGTTCAACGAATACATTGTTTCGCCATTTACAGAAGTAAAGAGTTGACCTGTTTTTGTTACTTGTAGGTCACCCTCGGTTATAATATCAACTTCTTCTTCCGTTGAATCCCCAGGGTTATCTAAATATTTTTGAAAAAAAGCATAAGTTGCCTCATTGTTTTTCTTTGTGAAACCATGTCTATAATTCGCTTCCGACTTTTCCAAAAAGCCTTCTTTACCGTAGGCTTGATAGGCAATCTTTACTTCCGTATATGTATCACGTAAACCCTGAATACTGAAAAAATCCCTGGTAGTACCCACTATCAAAGTAGGTTTTGGAGCGCGCAATTCAATTAAATCCGCATGATCTAAACCTTCACTTAAAAAATTGAAAATATTCTGCTCAGCATCTTGAGGACCCTCAGATAAAAAAAGACTTTTATAATTTGTAATAAAACAAGTGGGTGCTGTTGCCAAAATCCGATCGTCAACCGCTCCGATAAAAGCTGTTGACGTACCACCTCCCGATAG
>CAYREN010000374.1:0-5253 GCA_964423255.1 uncultured Roseivirgaceae bacterium
GGTTCTTCCCAATCAAAATAATCATTATATTTTGCCCCAGTCTCTTCCTTGCCTTTTATCAGCTTAGATTTTATAATGCCTTTCGTAAGAAATAGCTTTCTGATTTTTGAACGAATATCAGCATCTTCATTTATTTTTTCTGCAATGATATCCCTCGCACCTTGCAATGCATCTTCAGCATTTTCAACTCCTTTGTCCTTGTTAATATACTTTTTGGTTTCACCAATTATATCTATTGGATATTGAAGTAAAATCATTTCTGCCAATGGTTCCAGACCCTTTTCTTTTGCCATGGAAGCCCTGGTTTTTCTTTTAGGTTTATAAGGCAAATAAATATCCTCAAGGGTGGCAAGTGTTTCAGCACTATTAATTTTTTCAGCAAGCTTGGGAGTTAACTTTCCTTGTTCATCGATTGATTTCAATATTGCCTCACGTCGCTTGTCCAGATCTTGAAGTTGCGACACTCGATCACGAATATTTGCAATAACTACTTCATCGAGACTTCCGGTTGCCTCTTTTCGGTATCGAGCAATAAATGGCACAGTTCCGCCATCATCGATAAGCGACACAACAGCTTCTACCTGCTGTTTATTAATACCCAATTCTGTTGCAACGACATTTGAATAATTTTTAATCATCTATATTTGAATTGAAAAAAGTGCCTTAAAGAAAATAGTATGTGAGTCATATCACAAGTTGTGAAATAAAATTGGGCAAAAATAGCACTTTGATTAAGAGTTAAATAAAAATGAAAAAGAAAAAATCGATTAAAAAAGAAATAATTGAGTGGGCGATATTTCTGGGCGTTTTAGGTTTTTTATTTGGGACCGGATTGCATACACCGGTCTTTGGGTTTTTACAAGGTCTTGTATTAAAAACCGGAATTATACAACCCGATTTGGATGAAGTCTCTTCAGAAGTGGCGGATTACAATTTTATTTTGATAGATCCGGAGGGGGAGAAAACACCTTTTACAGAATTTAAAGGAAAAGTTGTATTTATAAATTTTTGGGCTACCTGGTGCCCTCCATGCATTGCAGAAATGCCAGATATTAATGAATTGTATGGAGAGATGTCTGAGGAACAGCATGTAGAATTTGTGATGATATCCTTGGATAATGACTTTCAAAAAGCCATAGATTTTGTGAAAAGGAAAGAGTTTGATTTCCCAATTTATAAAATGGGAAGCAGGTTACCTTCAGTTTTTGAAAGCAGGTCAATTCCTACAACTTATGTGGTTTCTCCAGAAGGGAAAATTGTGGTGACAAAGTCTGGCCTGGCAAAATACAACACTGATAAATTCAAACAATTTTTAAAAGATTTGAAAAGCAAATAACTATTTTTGTTGCCACGAAAAAATGAATAATATCTTATAAACTCTTAATTATGGCTACAAATAGAACTTTTACAATGATAAAACCAGACGGTGTCACCGATGGAAATATTGGTGCGATACTGAAAATGATAGAGGAGGCAGGCTTTAGGATTGTTGCCATGAAAATGCTGAAATTGACCAAGGAGCGAGCCGGGCAGTTTTATGATGTACATAAGGAAAGACCATTTTATGGTAGTCTGTGTAATTATATGTCGTCGGGTCATATTGTAGCTGTAATTTTAGAAAAAGAGAATGCTATTGCTGATTTCAGGAGTTTGATTGGTGCCACAAACCCAGCTGATGCCGCAGATGGAACCATAAGAAAATTGTATGCCAAATCCATGCAAACTAATGCTGTACACGGCTCTGACTCAGACGAAAATGCTGAGATGGAAGGTAATTTCTTTTTCTCTGAGATGGAGAAATTTTAGTCTGAGAAATTCAGCATATTAGAATATTTGTAATATATCCGTTGTTTTGTGAAGCATCGGATTTTTTTTGGTTCTATTTTACCTGCCACTGACAAGTTCGAAGTAGAACCATTAATATTCATAAGGCGTCCACCTCGATAAGTTAGTTTTTACGAAATCCGTATTAATATTCTTTCTAAACCAGCCTTTATAGCAAATTTTTGATGAGATGAAACCGGCATGCCTGCCTGATAGCATACAAGGCCGGAGCATAACATGGACACACAAGGGTATGATTATATTTTCTTGCTACTTGAAAATCTAAAAATTATAAACACATGAAATTTATAAATTTCGCCATTTCGGTCAGGGCTCAAAAATCATTTCAATATGATATAGATCATATATAAAAATAATACAAATGGATATATTGGGGATTAGATCTTTTGCCGGGAGTAAAATAAATGGCAAAAAAGCGGTAGTTGTAATAGAGATATCAAGTACATATTTAAAAAAATATCAGATGGAATAGGTCTCATTTCATTTCCCATATCAGGTAAAAAACAAGCATAACTATAGTTGTTTCACAAAAAAAAACGTGAAACTACATAATGGAGATTAATTTTATTAATCAAAAAAAAATACTTAAAACTTATAAGATGGAAAGTATGAACAGAATTCTTACCAAAACAATCATATTTAGTCTGATGTTTTTGACCTTATTGGCATTAAAGTCAAACGCTCAAACAAGCATTTCTGGAAATATTTCGGATGAAAGTGGGTCACTTGTAGGGGCAAACATTGTTGTGAAAGGAACTGTGCTCGGAACGATATCCGATCTGGAAGGCAATTTTTTTTTAAATGTCAGTTCAACTCCTCCATTTACCATGTCTGTATCTGTTGTTGGTTATACTACGCAAGAAATCGAAATTTCAGATGCGAATGTGTCCGATCTCAGCATTAAGTTGGTAGAAGCTGCATTGCTTGGTCAGGTTGTAGTTATTTCTGCTTCAAGAATGGAGGAAAGCATCATGGATTCTCCTGTTTCCATTGAAAAAATGGACATTCTTGATATTAGTAATACCGCTTCTGACAGCTATTACAAAGGCATTGCAAACCTTAAAGGTGTGGATATGACTCAAAGTAGCATAAATTTTCAGATTATTAATTCGCGTGGGTTCAACGGTACTTCTAATACACGTTTTGTGCAGCTCGTTGATGGCATGGATACGCAGGCTCCTGCGCTCAACTTTCCTATCGGAAACCTGAACGGTCCCTCTGAATTGGATGTTGAGAGTGTCGAATTTATTCCGGGAGCTGCTTCTGCCTTATATGGCCCAAATGCTTTTAACGGGATTCTTCTGATAAATAGTAAAAATGCATTTGACTATCAGGGACTGAGTGCTACAGTTAAAATGAGTGTGAATCATCTGGGTGATGGTAGCGACTTAAATGCCGCTGATCCAATTGCAAATCCCGATGGCCTACCTATTGGACCCGGCGGTGCTCAGCCGATGTACGAGGCAGGAATTCGCTATGCTAAGGCATTTAATAATAAATTCGCATTTAAGCTTAATTTTTCATATAGTGCTGCGAAAGATTGGTACGGTACATCCTTACAAGATAGGAATGCGGCGTTAAAGCCCGCTGGATTTACCCACAATCCCGGAGCTGACAGACTGCATGCATTTGGAGATGAAGTATCAACGAATATTGCTTTATTAGCCGCTTCTCCTGATTTTGCCAATGCAATAGCCGCAGCAGGAATACCTTCATCTGCGCTATCTCTGTTGCCAAATATGAGTGTTTCTAGAACTCCTTACCTCGAAGAACCGCTGGTAGATTATAATGCAAAGAACATCAAATTTAATGGAGGGCTCTTTTATAGATTGAATGACAAATTAGAACTTTCTTATAATATCAATTATGGTGCAGGAACTTCCGTTTATACAGGAGCTCAAAGGTACTCCTTGCTTGACTTCAATATCACACAACATAAATTAGAATTACGCAGTGATAATTTCTTTGTCAGAGGGTATTTAACCCAAGAACAATCTGGCAGTTCGTACATAGCCGACCTTACCGGTGTGCTCATTAATGAAACCTGGAAAAGCAGCTCTCAATGGTTTGGTGAATATGGAGGAGCCTACCTTGGTGGCGTATTAAATGGATTATCGGAAGAAGCTGCACATTTATTTGCTCGTGGCGTTGCAGATGTTGGAAGATTCGAACCCGGTTCGCAGCAGTTTGAATCTGCTAAAAATACAATCATTGGAAACTCAATACCTAATGGATCAAAATTCGCCGATGACACACGGATGTATCACTTCGAAGGTCAATATAATTTTAAAAATGAGGTGAAATTTATGGATATTCTCGTTGGTGCCAGCTACAGGTTTTATGAGTTGAGATCAAATGGGACTATATTCCCGGATAGTGAGGAGAATCCGATAACTGTAAATGAATTTGGCGCCTACGTGCAAGCTTCTGACAATTTTATCGATGACAAATTGAAATTGACAGCTTCGATTAGATATGATAAGAATGAAAATTTTGATGGCCAGTTCAATCCCAGGGTCTCTGCCGTTATCAAAGCTGCCAAAAACAACAATATCAGAATATCGTATCAAACAGGGTTTAGAAATCCTACCACCCAGGGACAACATATCGACTTGAATGTTTTATCCGCAAGGCTTATTGGAGGTATGCCATTCTACAGAGACAAGTACAATATCTATGAAAATGCCTACACCATGAGTTCTGTAAATGAATATATATCGGCAGTATCTAAGCAAATCGGTGGTCCTCTTGGAGCAGCGGCCCTCGGAAATCCTGCCAATATAAATTTGCTGGTGCCCGTTAGTGAAGCCACGCTGCCAACGGTCAAGCCGGAACAAATATCAACTATTGAAATAGGTTACCGATCAGTGCTTGGAGGCAAACTCATGCTCGATATGGCCTACTATTACAATGTATATAATGACTTTATTACGCAGGTACAAGTTCGTAAAGCCTCAGGTATGCTTGATCAAAGCCTCGATGATTCCAATCCGGCTGATCCAAGCTGGTTATTTGATCCTGCAACGGAGATGAATATTCGAAATGCCCAGACGCTTCTCACGCCAATCACTACTTCCGGAATGGAAAATACCTTTCAGACATATACCAATTTTGACAAACAAGTGAAGGCACAGGGATTTACGTTTGGTGCTGATTATTCGTTAGGAAAAGGCTATATCATTGGCGGAAACTACAATTGGAATAAGATGACTGAAGGCTTGGGAGAAAATTTTCTAAACGAATTTAACACACCTGAAAACAAGATCAATGTATCTTTTAAAAACAGGAAGTTGACAGATAATTTAGGATTTAATATCACTTTACGTTATCAGGATGAATTTACTTGGGAATCATCTTTTGGGCGTGGGCAAGTTCCCGCCTTCACTACGATAGATGCTCAGGTCAGTT
>CAYREN010000375.1:0-5244 GCA_964423255.1 uncultured Roseivirgaceae bacterium
CCCATTCGGAAGTAACAGATGTTTCATTGTCCATGCAGTATAAAATATTGCCATAATCCAGGGAGTACGAAAGAATTTTATCAATGAATTTTTGCTGATATTCCAGTAACCTTAAGTTACTTTCCTGTGATGGTACAGACCAGAAAAAACTGTTTTCTACCATAGTGGGATGCGAATTAACTTCTATTGGCAAATGAACCCTATCGATGGAATAGTTAATATTGTTTTTGGGATTGAATGGGTTGACCTCCCAATTATCACGATAAAAATCGAACGTAGCCCACAGTTCTATTTGAACAATGATATCCCTTTCAGCACACGCCTTTAAGAAATTATCAAACCGATTCCAGTATTCAGTATTCCAAGTATTCAGATCATAGTGTCCGTCTTCATTTTTAGCAAAAGCCCATACGTCTCCTTCATCTCTGCTCGACATGGTGTTTCTCACATAATTTCCTCCAACAGAATGTAGCAGATCAAGCTGCGTTTCAAAGTTTTCATACTGAAATAGATTGTCCTCAATTGTACCACCAAGGAGCATGATATTTTCACCATTTCGAGACCAATATTGTTTGTGTGTAGTACTAGGCTGCAAAGGGGATGAAGTGGAAATATTCGTTTTTATTGGAGTAATGTGCTTTTGTCCAAATTGAATTACCAGGTACCAAGCGACGAATATGAAGAGAAAAAATAATGGGGCAGTAATCCAAACTTTTTTCATACGATAGGGTGTTAAAAATATTAATACTAAAGAATACCTACAATTTAACCTTTTTCTAATCCCATCAGAACTCTTCTGATCTCATTTGCATTTTTCATCAATTCGTAACTGCTTGCTTCTTCTCCTGAATCTATAATTGATTTAAAATTTTTAAGCTGGTTGATATATGCCTCCAGAGCCACCGAAATATTTGAAGCATTTTGCTTGAAAATAGGAGCCCACATATCCGGTGAGCTTTTGGCCAATCTCACTGTCGAAGAAAACCCAGATCCTGCCATGGCAAAAATACTCTTTTCATCTTTTTCTTTATCGAGTACGGTAAGGCCTAAAGCAAAGGAGCTAATATGACTCAGGTGAGATACATATGCTATGTGTCTGTCATGTTCCTGACTATTCATATAACTGATTTGCATCTCCAATTTTTTAAAGATTGATATGATCCATCGCAAGAGCACTGTATCGCTTTTGTCAGGATCACAAATGATCATTTGTTTGTGCTTCAACAATCCTGAAAATGCAGATTCCGGCCCTGAGTTTTCTGTACCGGCCATTGGATGGCATGATATGTATTGGTTTCTTTTAGGATGTTTATCAACCATTTTACTAAATAATTCTTTGGTTGACCCAAAATCTATTAGTGCCGATGACTCGGGCAAAATATCGAGTGCTTCACCTAATTGATACTTGATTACATTTACTGGAGTAGCCAGTACGACAAGATCAGATTTGGAAATAGCCGTGGCAAAATCCAGAATCTCATCAATGATACCAAGTCTTTTGGCCAATAGAGCATTTTCATTGTTGACATCTACGCCAATAAAATGATGGTCCTCTTTAATAGATCTTAACCCGAGAGCTAATGACCCTCCTAAAAGACCAGTACCTATTATTGATATGTTCATACTTTTTTCAGATCAAAATATTCAATACGTTTAATAGCTTTTTCCAGGATTTCCTGTTTTACGCAAAGTGAAATCCTGATATAATTTCTACCCTTCACACCAAAAATAAATCCAGGGGTCACAAAAATATTTTTTGCGTATAATAAATAATCTGCGAGCTTATCGGAAGAGCCTATTTCAGGATTTACTTTGGCCCAAATAAACATCCCCGTTTGCAATTTATTATAAGTACATGATAATAAATCAAGGATTTTATACACCAACTCTCTTCTCTTTTTATATTCATTATTTCTTGTCAAATGCCAGGAATCTGAATTATTAAAAGCCACAACAGCGGCAAGCTGCATGGGCTTAAACATCCCGGAATCAACATTACTTTTTATCTTCAAAATCGCATTGATATAATCTTTTGCACCGGATATCCATCCTATTCTCCAACCGGCCATGTTGTGCGATTTGCTCATGGAATTTAGTTCAATACTCACTTCTTTTGCTCCATCGACAGACAATAAGCTCAAAGGAGCATTTTCATTTAATACCAGGCTGTATGGGTTATCATGACAAATAAGAATTTTATTTCTTTTTGCAAAAGCAATGATCTCTTCAAAGACCTTTTTTTCTGCGCTCGCGCCGGTTGGCATATTGGGATAATTGATCCACATCAATTTTACTTTTGACAGATTCGTTTTTTGAAGTGCCACCAAATCCGGTTTCCAATTTTCTTCTTCGATCATTGGATAATTAATGGCTTTACCTCCAAGCATTTCAGTAACTGCCCTATAGGCAGGATATCCCAGCTCAGGCACGAGCACTTCATCTCCTGGGTCTAGAAAAGCCAAAGAAATATGTGTGATGCCTTCCTTAGATCCTATCAAAGGAAGCACTTCATCATCGGCATCCAGTGAAACGCCATATGTTTTTTTAGTCCATTCGCAGATTGATGTTCTCAATTCAGGAATACTTCGGTAGGGCTGATAACCATGGTTTCCTGGAATATTCGACTGTTTGTTAAGCTCATCAATGGTCGATTGTGAAGGTGCCATGTCAGGATTGCCTATGGCTATATTAATGATATCTTTTCCTTGCGAGATCAAGGTTCTTACTTCCTGGAGTTTGACAGAAAAATAATACTCCTTTGTAATTTTTAGTCTATGTGCTGTTTCTATTATCATTAATCTTTCTCTACCAATTCACTTGCAATGAAGCATGATGTGCATCGAAAATTCAATTTTCAATCCAACGAAATGGCGAATTTACTTACACTTCATTGTATAATAAACTCTTTTGAAGTTATTTTTTACATTACAAAGCAGATGCCTATAGAATTGGAATAATATTCTAATTGTCTATTAACCATTTCCAGGCAGGAATAAGTTGTATTCAAATATATGCTTTGTAAAAAAGATAGACCTTGTATTGCTAATACTAGTTAATTTGTATTAGTAAAACTTGAAGGAAGAATTTCTGCAATTTTGTGAACAGTCAATAAGGATCTTTATTGGTATTATGGTCTGAGATTTCACTTATCTGTCGGCGAAATAGAAAATTCTATCAAACCATATTATTGTACCTATTTGTATAAAATATCCATAACCTTTTATTTTATTATAACTTACCTCTTTTCATTTATAGCACCAGTTGGTGATACGACCTGATTATCATTCATTTGTTGCATTCGACCCTTGCTAACTTCAATTTGTTTTTTATCAATTGAAAATTGCCCTAAATCCCATAGGTCGGCAAAGACTCTTCCTTTGTTTAACGCTATACCGTATGTGAGTACATTTTCAAGAGATTCAATTTTTGGAGAATGAAAGTGACCTGCTTTTTCCAACAATTCCATTGAGCCATTTCCAGGTCGGGTTGGGATAATCGTACAGCATTCTACCCCGGTTTCGAATGCAAAATCAATGGATGCTTTAGCCCAATAGACTCCCTCCTCTTCATTTAGATATGGAGGACGAAGTAATATAAATGCTCTTGATAATATGCTATGTTCATTAAGAAATAGAACCGAAGTCCTGAAATCACCAAGTGTCATTTGCTTATTGAGCTTTGGCAGCACTTTGGGATGTACAGTTTCCAAGCCAATTGCTATTTGAAGATTTGCCTTTAATTTATCTCTAAATGCAATAACCTGATTATCAATAAATTTTGGATGGTTCTCTACCAATACGGTTTCAAATCCCCTGAGTAAATTTACGATAGCATCATAATCTGTCGGTGGTATTGCTTTTTTATCAAAAAAATTTCCGCTGTTGTACAACTTTATATGTTTTACCGATGGTAGATTTTTAAGGGCATAATCAATCTGTTTTGGTATGGCACCAAGTGGCACGATTTCATTCATGGTGTTTTGCCATAAATCACACATCAGGCAAGTAAAAGGGCATTCACGATTGGTAAGGAAAATAGTAGCTACATCCTCAATTTTTCCATTGCTTATCCTTTCTTTTTCTACCAAAAAGGCATATGGCTTATTTGGGTCAACATCATTTTTCTTCCCTCGATGTGAACGAATCCATTTGTTGGTAATATTTATTTTGGGAAGAGACAAATCCATTTTTAGCATTTTAAATACAAAACCCTCTAAATATTTTAGAGGGTTTTGTTAATCATTATATAATAAAAGTCGGGATGACAAGATTTGAACTTGCGACCCCCAAGCCCCCAGCTTGGTACGCTACCGGACTGCGCCACATCCCGAAATAAAAAACTGATGATACGTATTTTGAATATACTTCTTGTTTCTCAGTTTTTTCAATTTCATTTCAAAACTAATCGCTTCTCTTTTAGTTTCAAATTCTCTGAGAAATATTAATTTCCAAGGTCCTCTTCCTTTATTAGATTTATTTAGTCCAGAATTATGTTGGAGCAATCTTTGATTTGGTTGATGAGAATAACCACAATACCACATCTCTTTTACATCTGATGAAATAATATAAGTATAATACTGCATTTTCTTATGAAATCGTATTAATTAACCCAGATTGGTACGTTACCGCCCCGACATGTCGGGGCACATCCCGAAATAAAAAAACTGATGATATGTATTATAAATATATTTCTTGTTACTCAGCTTTTTCAATTTCACCTCAAAACTAATCGCTTCTCTTTTAGTTTCAAATTCTCTGAGAAATATTACCCGAATAATTCGGGAGATAATTATTGAAACGCTTAAAATATTCGCCTTGCCCCCTCGCGGATGACAGGAAGCGAGGTGTGTTTCCTACATCGCATATTAAGCATGAATAATAGGGGTTTATCTCCAATGCGCAAAATATTAATATTATTGCAACCTCAAATCTGACGATTATCAAATCATTCATTTTAAGCAGGGCATTTTAAATTAGTTTTTATTTAATTTGTACTGCAAAAAAATAAGGGCAAAGATTATTCTCAAATTTTATGGAGCAAGAAAATATAGATATTAAAAAAGAACATCAGCAAAAGATAAAAAATGTTATTTCTGAGGTTGGTAAGGTAGTAGTAGGTCAAGAATATATGATCAATAGATTATTGATCGGTCTTTTAACACAGGGTCATATCCTTTTGGAAGGTGTACCCGGTCTGGCCAAAACATTGACTGTAAATACCCTTGCCGATGTGCTTCATCTGGAT
>CAYREN010000376.1:0-3379 GCA_964423255.1 uncultured Roseivirgaceae bacterium
TCAATGAAGAAGATCCATTGGAATTGGCCGCTGGGGAGGTAGGATTAAATTATGTAAAATTAGACGGTAACGTTGGTTGTATGGTAAATGGTGCTGGATTGGCTATGGCTACTATGGATATTATCAAACTATCAGGTGGCGAACCGGCAAACTTTCTCGATGTTGGAGGTGGAGCCAACGCTGAAACTGTAGAGGCCGGATTCAGAATAATATTGAAAGACCCCAATGTAAAAGCAATATTAATAAATGTGTTTGGAGGTATCGTCAGGTGCGATCGTGTGGCAAATGGAGTGGTAGAAGCATACAAAAATATTGGCAATATTGAAATCCCAATTATAGTTCGCCTGCAAGGAACAAACGCCAAGGAGGGAGCAAAAATAATTGATGACAGTGGACTAAAAGTAAAATCTGCCGTAGTGCTTAAAGATGCTGCTGAAGCTGTAAAAGAAGTCTTGTCTAAATAATTCATTTATTGCGCCCGTAGTTCAATTGGATAGAATACCGGATTTCGGCTCCGGGGGTTGAGGGTTCGAGTCCTTCCGGGCGTGCCAATTATAAGCCCCACATACTCTTCAAATATAAATATTTGGTGTGTCTGGGGCTTTTCTTTTATAGAATACAAATAATATGGTAGGAGAGTATTTTCCAAAACCTATTACCATTCATATGCATTTGCCTATATTTATTTAAATTCAATGTATAAAGATAGAGTAGAGCAATCCGCCATTAACCTCTTAAACTTTATAAAAAGCTAATGCAAACCAATTATAAAAACCTATCGCTATGAAAAATATTACCAAACAGGATTTGAATCAGGAAGTTTTTGATCTATATGACGACTATGCGCATAATAAAATAGATCGCCGGGAATTTATGAATAAACTGTCTGCATATGCGGTGGGTGGGCTAACTGTTGCTTCAATTGCTTCGTTTCTCTTGCCAAATTATGCCCAGGCCCAGCAGATCAAAATGGATGACTCACGACTGAAGACTGAATATATAGAGTATAATTCGCCAAATGGTGCTGGTAAAATGCGTGGTTTACTGGCAATGCCTGCTAAGCACAAAGGAAAACTGTCCGGGATTGTTGTTGTCCACGAAAATCGTGGACTTAACCCTTATATTGAAGATACTGCCCGAATAGCTGCCCTCGAAGGTTTTATTGTACTTGCTCCTGATGCTCTGACCCCATTGGGTGGCTATCCCGGAAATGATGATGAGGGTAGAACCATGCAAAGAAAGCGAGATAGAGAGGAGATGCTGCAAGATTTTATCGCTGCTTTTGAATACTTAAATAAAAGTAAAATGTGCAGCGGCAATATCGGTGTAGTAGGATTTTGTTTTGGGGGCTGGATTTCAAATATGATGGCAGTTCGCGTTCCCGGTTTGAAGGCAGCAGTTCCATTTTATGGAGGACAACCAACAGCTGAAGAAGTGCCAAACATCCAGGCACCATTGTTATTGAATTTTGGAGCCCTTGACAACAGAGTAAATGCAGGATGGCCCGCCTATGAAGAAGCCTTGAAAAAAAATAATAAGGAATATACAGCTTTTATCTACCCAGAAGTTAACCATGGATTTCACAACAATACCACACCTCGATACGATGAAAAAGCTGCAAAATTGGCCTGGCAACGTACCATGGATTTTTTCAAAGAAAAATTGTCATAGGCATTTGTATAGATTACCTAATATAAAATGAATTATTTATTTCAACTTAAATACATTATCCTGGTATCTGTTTTATTGCTCTGTATTAGTTGTAGCAAGTCAAGAAAAAACAATAGGGTAGAGGAGGTAATAGATAAATCTGCTACCTATTATTCAATTGAAGATTTTAAGTTAATTAAGAAGTTTGATATCCATATTCATATTAATACAGATGAGACACATTTTATTAGTCAGGCTAAAGATGACAATTTTCAATTTTTAGATATTGTTGATGACCGTCCATTCGGCTTGCCTATGGACGAACAACAAAAATTTGCCATCCACCATTTAGAAAACTTCCGCGACCGTATGGCTTTTGCAACAACTTTTTCAGTAAAGAACTGGAATAATGACGACTGGGTTGAGAACACAATTTTAGACCTGAAGCATTCCTTTAGGGATGGCGCTACGGCGGTTAAAATTTGGAAAAATATTGGCATGGATCTCAGGAATGAAACCGGAGAATTTGTGATGGTAAACGACCCCGGACTTGACCCCGTTTTAGATTTTCTGGCAAAGAACAACATTCCCGTAATAGGACACAATGGAGAACCAAAAGACTGCTGGTTGCCACTCGATAAAATGACATTTAGTAAAGGGTATTACGGTTCACATCCGGAATACCATATGTATTTGCATCCGGAGTATCCATCTTACAATGATCAAATAAATGCTAGAGATAATATGCTTCAAAAACATCCTGACTTAAAATTCGTGGGAGCTCATTTGGGTAGCCTGGAATGGAGTCTGGATGAACTTGCAATTCGATTGGATCAATTTCCAAATATGAGTGTTGATCTTACGCGCATGTCTAATCTTAAACTCCATACATTGAATAACAGGCAAAAGACAAGAGACTTTTTTATGAAATATCAAGACAGGCTTATCTATGGTACCGATAGAGCAATAAATGTGTCGACTGATTCAATATCTTTGAAAAAGAATATCCATGATGGCTGGGTAAGTGATTGGAATTTTTTTGTGACAAATGAAAAAATTATCTTAAAAGGCTTTGGTGAGCTGAGGGGATTGAAATTACCTCAAAAAGTTATAGATAAAATATATTACCAAAATGCAGTGACGGTATTGGGGTTTAGCCACAAGTAATAAATATATTGCCATTATAATAAAAATCACACCATGGATATCACAAAATATGTGGAACAACTTTCTGGAGAACTCAATGAAAAGGCATTTAAAGCTTCTGACTCTCTTGGTCATATAGGCTCTGAAGAGGTTGTCACAGCCATGATCAGCTTGCTCAATCATCCCTATGCCGAGTCAAGAATCATGGCTGCACGGACATTGGGTTTAGTAGAAAATAATGACAATGCAATCGCACCTCTTATGGATGCCATTAAGAATAAGGAAAACAGCAATATTGCTGGCGATATGTTGGTCGCTCTAGAAGACTTTGATTTGAGCGAGCTTTATGTAGAATTATTCAGACTTTATCTATTTGGAAGTTATAAAGTATCTATGGTTGCCAAAGACTTGCTCGATCATAAAGAATTTAATATTACGCCAAGAGTAATTAAGAAAGCACATAAACACTGGGACCATTACTCCAATAATATCAAGCAAGACGAACTTTACACCTTGAGAAAAATTGAAGTAGAAAAAATGTTGCAAGATTTAAAATCTTTCCTGGATTAACCTTTATCATTGC
>CAYREN010000376.1:3479-5230 GCA_964423255.1 uncultured Roseivirgaceae bacterium
TAGGAGGAAGAAGCAATCTCTAACTAAAATTACTAAAGCATATTCATTTTTGGTTGCGATGTGTACCCCAATCCATTATTTTTAACAATATTTTAAATCATTCAATTCTAATTCAAAATCTAAAAATTAAACATCATGAAAAGAAGCATTCTATTGATCTTATCACTTTCGATTTTTCTTTTTGTCAACATACCTTTATCAGCTCAAAAAGTAAATAAACTTTCATCGAAGGAAAAATCTGATGGATGGGAATTACTTTTTAATGGTAAAAATTTCAAGGGCTGGAGGCAATGTAATGGAAATGCCATGCCTGCAAACTGGAAGATTGAAGACAACTCCATGAAGGTATTTACCGGAGAAGGAAAAAAAGACGGGCAAGGTGCAGGAGGTGACATTCTTTACTCGCCAAAGAAATTCAATAATTTCGAATTATCCATCGATTGGAAAGCTGGTGATAAAGGAAACTCTGGAATTTTTTACTACGTGCAGGAAGTGCCAGGGAAACCCATCTATTTTGCTTCACCGGAAGTACAAGTACTCGACAATGAAAATGCGTCGGACAATAAAGTAGATAGTCATTTGGCAGGGTCTCTTTATGATATGGTTGCTGCAGATCCGAAAACTGTAAACCCCGCTGGATCATGGAATAATGTAGTCATTAAAGTGAAGGATGGCCACGTAACACATACCATGAACGGCAAGGAAGTTGTGTCTTATACTTTGTGGACTCCGGAATGGGATGAAATGGTAAAGAATAGTAAATTCAAAAATTTTGAGGGATTTACAAATGGCATTGCAAAAGAAGGATACATCGGCCTCCAGGATCATGGCTATTCCATATGGTTCCGTAATATTAAAATCAGAGAATTATAATATTTCTCCAATTACTAGTTTGGTATTCAATCAAGGGATTAATCATCAGGATCATAGAATAAGAATTGTCTTGCTATGTTAAGGCTTTTGCAATTATTGGAACTGCGTAGGGTACAATCACTCCAAAATTATGAAAATGGCTTTGGAAAAAGTTTTGGCTAAAAATGAGTAAATACGAAAAAATAAAGAACGAAGCATTTAATGCCAATATGGAGCTTCCAGAGCTAGGGTTGGTAAAATTCACTTTTGGAAATGCCAGTGCTGTGGATAGAGAAAAAGGTGTATTTGCCATCAAACCGAGTGGTATCCCATATCATGAAATTAAATCTGAAGATATGGTGGTGGTTGATTTTGATAATAACATCATTGAAGGCGAAAATAAACCTTCATCTGATACCAAAACCCATGCAGTACTATATAAACACTGGCATACAATTGGAGGGATATCACATACACATTCTACATATGCCACTTCCTGGGCGCAGGCACAAATGGATATTCCAATTTACGGAACTACACATGCAGATCATCTGGCACATGATATCCCTTGTGCACCTGTAATGTCTGATGAAATGATCAAGGGAGATTATGAGTATGAAACAGGTTTTCAGATAATAAATTGTTTTAAAGACAAAGGTATCAATCCTGAAGAAGTGCCAATGGTAATCGTATCAAACCATGCTCCATTTACCTGGGGAATTAGTGTTCAACAGGCTGTTTACAACAGCGCAGTTTTAGAAGAGCTTGCAAAAATGGCATGGATTACCAAGACAATTAATCCTCATGCACCTCGGCTAATTGAGTCTTTAAAGCAAAAGCATTACGAAAGAAAACATGGTAAAAACTCATATTACGGACAATCGTAATTCAAATGACTT
>CAYREN010000377.1:0-5213 GCA_964423255.1 uncultured Roseivirgaceae bacterium
TCCGCCCAGTTCAATGGCAAGGACATGGATATTCCTTGGTTTACCCATAAAGACCTGATGAATGGGGGTACGCTTAGTTTGGTGATGGGCCCCAAACCAAATAAGGAATTGTGGAAAGATGCCGACGTTAGTTTTTTGTATCAGTAGAAGTTCAGGATATAAGGTTTAAATTTAAAATTTTACAAAAAGAATCCAGTGGCTATTTAGAATCGCATCAGATCAGGATAATATAACTCATTACCTTATTTATGGCATTTCAAGCCCTATTCACTACAAGCAGCACAAGCGCTACACGATGTGGCAATTTCAGTTTCCAGGCTTTTTGAATAGCCCTGAATTTCTCCGAAAAAAACTTTGGTATTTGATGCTTGCGACATTCTTGATTTCAACCCTGTCAAGTAAGTTGAACTCAAGCAGTTGCTTGCATTGATGTGTTCAAGTGCAAAGCCTATGGTTCTATCCATCCAATCCCAGCCATAGCCTTCGTTTGCACCAAATTCAAGAGATGCAACAAGTTTTCCAAGTCCCAATAAGGTGTGAAATTGATGGCTTGATGAACAGAGACACACTATGTACAATAGTGAAATCTAAGCAAATCCATAAATTATGTAAAAATTAAATAACACTATTTTTTCGCCATTCGGCAATGAATCCCCTTTTCTTGTTAAGTAATTTTTTCGGAACAGATTTTTTGATTTCATTGGACAATAAACTCAATAATTTTTTCTTGGAATAATTTCTGGTGTATGCAAAACTAACTTCTCTCAGAGGAGTTGTTGAAATGAAATGCCTAATTGTAGCGAAAGAATTATCGGTATTTTGTGCAATAGCCAATTCCGGTAAAATTGTATACCCACCTTCAACTTCAACCAATTTTTTAATTGTTTCCAAAGATCCACTAGCATATTCAAAATGATGGTTTATAGAAGATTTTGTCGAATTACCACATAAATTTATAACCTGTGAGCGGAAACAATGACCGTTGTCTAATAGCCATAATTCTGGCCCAACTAATTCTTTTGGATTTATTACTTCAATGCGAGCAAATGGATGCTTTTTATTGACGAATAATAGCATCTCTTCGTAAAAAAGGGGTTCTTCTATTACAATTTTTTCGTTCAGTGGAGTCACTAATATACCAACATCAATTTCGTCTTTTTTAAGTTGCTTGATAATATCTTCGGTTAAAAGCTCAATAACTTTTATATGTACATCGGGATATTTTTTTGTGAAGGATCCAATAAATAATGGCAACAGATAAGGTGCCAAAGATGGGATGATACCAATTATTAATTTTCCGGAAATAGAATCGCTGTAATCAGAAATAATTTCTTTTATTTTTTTTGATTCAGCAATAGTAATTCTAGCTTGAGCAATTATTTTTTTTCCAATTTCTGTTGGAATAATAGGCTGCCTTGTCCGGTCAAAAATGATTGCTCCTAAATCTTCTTCCAACTTTTTGACTTGCATACTTAAAGTTGGTTGTGTTACAAAGCATTTTTGTGAGGCAGCTACAAAATGTCTATATGTATCAATTGCAATAATATATTCTAATTGTACTAATGAAATCATACATAAATATAGATTTTAATTATCATGATATAAAAACTATTGATTTGATTTATAACTATCACATTTACATTTTTGTAACGTAAAATCAATAACACAAGTAAAAATTAAGAATATGGAAACTCAAGAATTAGCAACAACGGTAGTGCCAAGAATAGGAGATATGGCTCCTGATTTTAAGGCAGTAACAACAAAAGGGGAAATCAAATTTTCAGAATTTGCCAAAGACAAATGGATTGTGATGTTTTCACATCCAGCAGATTTCACACCGGTATGTACTACCGAAATGAGTGGTTTTGCAGAAAGAAAATCAGAATTTGAAGCATTTAACACCGAATTATTAGGGTTAAGCATAGATAGTATCCATTCTCACTTGGCATGGGTAAACAACGTACGAAATAATACAGGTGTTTATTTTGACTTTCCAATTATTGCTGACATTGATATGAAAGTGTCAAAACTTTATGGAATGTTGCAACCCAATGAAAGTGAAACTGCTGCGGTGCGAGCAGTATTCTTTATCGATCCTACAAAAAAGATTCGTTTAATAATGTACTATCCTTTGAATGTTGGAAGAAACATGGATGAAATATTAAGAGTGCTAGAGGCACTACAAGTATCTGATAAAAATAGTGTAGCAATGCCTTTGAATTGGAAAAAAGGAGATAAAGTTATCATTCCGCCACCAAAAAATCTGGATGAAATGAATGAGAGGTTAAACGATGATTCTTGCGAAAGAATAGATTTTTATCTCTGCAAAAAAGAATTGTAAATATTCACCTGGATTCAGGCGATAAATACTATCGCCTGAATTTAGTTGTAAATTTTCCAGTCACATCCGTTTTATGGAGCCGGATTAGAGTTTACTTTATGGACTAACTCTATTTCCTTGATAGCGTCATCCGGGATAGTCACATCAATACTATTTATATTTTCTTTAAGTTGTTTCATCGAAGTAGCTCCAATGATGTTGCTGCATAAAAAAGGCCTTGTGTTTACAAATGCCAGTGACATTTGCGCAGGTGAAATCCCATATTTTTTAGCGATATTGATGTATTTCTCAGCAACAGAAAAAACATTTTTACTGGAATATCGAGGCAATTCTGGAAATAATTTCATTCGACAGGCACTCACATCAGTCCCATTGTGGTATTTTCCCGAAAGTAATCCAAATCCCAAGGGGGAGTAAGACAGCAATCCTACATTTTCTCGAAAGCTTATCTCTGCAAGCCCCACCTCAAAGGATCTATTTAATAAATTATATGGATTTTGAATGGTAATGGGCTTTGGCAAACCTGCCTTCTCTGCAAGGTGCAAATAATGCATCAAACCCCATGGACTCTCATTTGACACACCCCAATGTCTGACTTTCCCTTTTTTAATTAATTCACTAAGATTTGTAATTATATCTAAAAAATTGTCTTCCCATTTGTCATTTTTATCATATTCATAGCCTAATTGTCCAAAGATATTCAACGATCTTTCCGGCCAGTGCAATTGGTAGATATCTACATAATCGGTCTGGAGTCTTTGTAAACTTCCATCAATAGCCGTATTCAGTTGCTCTTTAGAAAAATTTATGGGGTCTCTTATAAATTCCACCCCTGAACGTGGTCCAAGTATCTTTGTTGCCAAAACTATCTTGTCACGGTCTCGTCTGTTTTTTAACCACGAACCAATATACCTTTCTGTAGAACCCTGTGTTTCCTTCCGTACCGGGGCACTATAAAGTTCTGCCGTATCTATAAAATTAATTCCTAGTTCAATAGCAAAATCCAATTGTTCGTGGGCCTCACTTTCAGTATTTTGCTGGCCGAATGTCATAGTCCCAAGACAAATCTTGCTCACCTCTAAATCCGTGCTTCCTAACTTGGTGTATTGCATATTTTTGAATGTATCTTCTGGAGAATTAATGAATTTTATGATTGTAGCGTAATATCTTAAAATAATTATTAATGAGGAGTATAAAATCCATAAATGTATTGTGGTAAGGTTATGAATTTATAATATATTACTCGCCATGTCACTCAGAGAAGAATTATTAAAAGAACACTCGAAGGCGCACACAGAATACCTGGCTATTGGCATTGGATCTGATCAGGATTCGTTTGATATGCTTATAAAACTTTTACTCGGCGATGAGTACCGAGTAACCCAAAGAGCAGCCTGGTTGGTGAGTCATTGTGTCGATAAATTCCCATGGCTAATTGACAATCATCTGTCATCAATTATTCATAATTTGGATAAACCTGTCCATGTGGCTGTAAAGAGAAACACATTAAAGATCCTACAATTTGTAGATATTCCTGAAGATTTATTAGGGATCACAGCGGATATATGTTTTAGATTATTAAATGATGGAAAAGAACCAATTGCTGTAAAAGTATTTGCCATGACGGTGATATTTAATATAGTAAAAAAATATCCTGAGCTTAATGAAGAACTGAAAATATCAATTGAAGAGCAAATGCCATTTGCCTCAGCAGGGTTTAAAAGTAGAGGGAATAAAATTTTAAAAGTCTTATTGAAAATGGAATAAGAGCATGTTCTGGAAAATTCAGATAGTACTATACAATTGCGTCATTACAAAATATGGTTCTCTCGGGCCACGAAAATAGTCGCAAAAAAATAACCAGAAATAAATAAGCGAAATCTGCGGGATTTATTTTATTTCTTGACTGCTTGATAGGCCTAACAACGTAAATAATTGTAGCCTTTAGGACCTTGTCATTTAGAATAATTATAAACAGATAAAATAAAATCCAATTGTCTTCAATATGTCAATTGATCTTTATTCATTTTTCTATTTTCGATTTAATGGCATTACCCAAGGTTTCAATAATTATCCCTACTTTGAACGAGGAAAAGATTCTTCCTGATCTTTTTGACAATTTAGAGAAACTAGATCCCAAACCTTTTGAGATCATATTTGTTGATGGGCCCAGCAAAGATGAGACCGCCTGCATGATTCAAAAAAAAGGATATAACTTGATACGGATGGTAGGGAAGGGCAGGGCGCTGCAAATGAATGAAGGTGCCTATCAGGCCAATGGTGATTTGATAGTTTTTTTACATGCCGATACCAAGGTGCCTCAAAAATTAGTAAACATTGTTTCGAAAGTATTAAGCAATAAAAAAATAACCCTTGCTGGATTTACAAGCATCATGTATGGCAATGGGAAAAATAGATATTTTATCAGCGTCCAAAATTATATTAAGACTTATTTGGGAGCGTTCATTTACAATCCATTTCGTTGTGTGTGTTTTGGATTCAGACTTCTTTTTGGTGATCAGGTCATGTTTTGCAGAAAGTCCGATTTTATAGCAGTAGGGGGTTTCAATATCAATTTACCCATTATGGAAGATTCTGATCTTTGTCTAAGAATTAATAAGCTGGGGTCCATAAGGCAAATTAGTGAAAAAGTGTATTCGTCGGATAGGAGGGTAGAAACATTGGGAATGTTTAGGGCTTATATGCGCTATCTTAAGATCTATTTTTTCTGGCGAATGGGAGCCTCATCAATTTGGCTTAAAGCCCAATATGAAGACATCAGATAATCTAACTATCTCAAAAAACCATTGCTTCTTATTTCCTTATATATTTCAGCGATGTCGTCCGGAATTTCTGCTGATAACAACCAATT
>CAYREN010000378.1:0-5164 GCA_964423255.1 uncultured Roseivirgaceae bacterium
TTTTACTAACAATTTCTTTTTCTATTGGATGCTCAAGAAAGGAAACATCTTAACCCGAAATACTAATAATCAGATTGGTTTAATCATGAAAAAATACACAGTTTTTACATTATTTATTTTAGGGGTTTTTACCACTTACATTGCTCAATCTCAGGATCCTTCAAATTTACTTAATACGATCCCACAAATTCAATTGAACCTGAGAGGGCATGTTGGAGAGCAAACGGATCAGATATTCAAAAATAGGATAATGGCTCAGGACTACGACCATCTGGTTGAGCCATTTAGGTTTAAAAATGAAACACATTTATGGCAAATGGAGTTCTGGGGCAAATGGATGTTGGGTGCAGTTGCTGCCTGGGAATATACGCATGATAAGGAACTGATGGATCACATGAGTAAATCAGTAGCAAGTATAATGGAAACCCAACTACCAAATGGATATATTGGCAATTACCCAATTGAACACCAACTGACAAATTGGGATATCTGGGGAAGGAAATATGTTTTGTTGGGCCTGCTTCGATATCATGATATCACCAATAGTAAAAAGGCATTGAAGGCGGCAAAAAAAGAAGCAGATTATCTACTTTCGCAAATAGGCCCTGGTAAAACAAATATTATAGAAACTGGCAACTATCACGGAATGGCCAGCAGTTCGATCCTCGAACCGATGATGATGCTTTATAATAAAACAAACGACCAGAACTATCTCGACTTTGCAAAATACATTGTTGAACAATGGGAAACCGCAGATGGTCCTCAGCTCATTGCCAAGGCCTTGATAGGAGTACATGTTGCTGATCGTTTCCCGCACCCTGCGAAATGGTTTTCTCCGGAAAACGGACAGAAGGCCTACGAAATGATGTCTTGCTACAATGGTCTGTTGGAATTATATAAAGTTACTGGAAATGCGGATTATCTCAAGGCCGTGGAAATGACAGTACAGGATATAATTGATGAAGAAATAAATGTCGCAGGTTCAGGGACATCATATGAAAGTTGGTATCACGGAAAAGAGCAGCAAACAAGACCAACATTCCACACCATGGAAACATGTGTAATGACCACCTGGATGAAACTAAATTATGATCTGCTATGCGTGACCGGTAAATCATTATACGCCGATCATATCGAAATCACATACTACAATGCTTTGATGGCCTCGACGCGTTATGGGGGGGCGGAAATTGCCATGTACAGTCCATTGGAAGGTTCGCGTGGTGATACCAACCATCAATGTGGAATGGAAATAAACTGTTGCTCAGCCAATGGCCCTCGTGGTTATATGATGATGCCTCGATTTGCTGTAATGACTTCAAATGATGAAATTTTTATTAATCTGTTTACAGCATTCTCAGCAAAGTTGGCCTTACCCTCAAAAAATAAAATTGCCATAGAGCAAAAGACCAATTATCCTGAAGGTGATCAAATTCGGTTAACCATTTACCCGGAAAAATCAGAGAAATTTACTGTCTCCTTGCGTATTCCGGATTGGAGTAAACAAAATATATTGCTGGTAAATGGAGAAGAAGTTACGGATGTCCATCCTGGGTCTTATGCAAAAATAACCAGACAATGGAAAAAAGGAGATCAAATCGAATTACAGCTTGATCTTCATGGACGGCTAGTTAGACTAAATGGTTTTGCAGCAATACTTCGTGGGCCGATTGCTCTCACAAGAGATTCCAGGTTTGACGATGGGTTTGTAGATGAAGCAGTGCTTATTCAGAATGAAAATAACATTGTTGAACTTCGATTAGCAGATACCAAACCGGATGGAGTTTGGCTATCATTTACGGTACCATTAAAATTGGGTACAGGAATATCTTCGACAAATGATGCTGCTTCTCAAATTCATTTTTGTGACTTTGGTTCTGCAGGAAATACATGGAATGAAAACACCAGATATAAGGTTTGGCTACGCGAACCACTAAATGTCATGAAAACTAAATACGAAGCGTATTAGAGAACCTCTAAACGCTTCATCCATATATTATTATTATGTTTAAAAATTCTTGAACCTGCCTATCAAAATGCACATGTTTACCACTTAAATAATTGAATAAATATGAATAATAATTTCCTGATCTTTTTTCTGATACCGGTCCTTTTTTGTTCATGCGACAAAAAGTTACATCATACAACTATTGCATTTGGCTCGTGTTCGTATGAGTTTGATTCCGTACAGATGTGGGTTGATGTAGTAAATCTAAAACCTAAAGCCTGGGTTTGGGTGGGAGACAACATTTATGGAGATACAGAAGATATGGTCCTCATGAAATCCAAATATGATAAGCAAAAGCAACGTCCATCGTACCAAAACCTTATAAAATCTATGGATATTTATGGCATTTGGGATGATCATGACTTTGGAGTTGATAATGGAGGGAAAGAATATGTAATGAAAGATGAAAGCAAAGCTTTGCTCCTGGACTTTCTGGATGTGCCTGCGGATGCAAAAGTAAGAGACCATTCAGGCGCTTACCAATCTTATTTAATTGAAGATAATGGACTTAAAGTAAAATTGATTTTGTTGGATACACGGTATTTTAGGGATGAGATTATTAAAAACCCGAATGAGGAGGAGCATTCTTATTACATTCCGGATACGGAAGGAAATTTTTTAGGGGATGCTCAATGGCAATGGCTGGAGAAGGAATTGGTCAATAGCGATGCTCATATCCACCTATTTGGCTCGGGGGTGCCATTGATCCCCATTCCGATATTTGAAAAGTGGGGTAACTTTCCCAATGAACGAGCCAGGTTTTTTGAACTTCTTGTAAAAACAAAACCTGCACGACCTATCATTTTAAGTGGAGACAGACATTTTGCCGAGTTTTCAAAAATTGAATTGGAAGACCTTGATTATCCACTTTATGAATTTACATCGAGTGGACTGACGCATACTGTAAATCCGGATCATACTGAAATAAATTCATTCAGAATCGGAGAACTGATCATAAAAAAGAATTTTGGAGTTATCAATATTACACATGCAGAAAATGACATTAAGATTAAGATGCAGATAAGAGGCAGTGGCAATCAGGTATATGAGGAGGCAGTACTTGAGTTCTAAACTGAATAAACTGGTAATACTGCATCACATCCACTTTTGTGAATTTATCGGTAGGAAATATGTGGGATGGAAACACAAGATATAAGGTTTGGCTACACGAACGACTAAATGTTAAGAAAATCAAATATGAATTTTATTAAAGATCTCAATGATTATATTGTGAAATTTGGCCTATCAATTATCATTTTTATAATTGTTGTATCTGGCTGTACTGAGAAAAAAAATAATAGTTCAAAGACAACAGCAAGACCAAATATTGTTCTGATTTTATCCGATGATCAGGCCTGGAATGATTACGGTTTCATGGGAAACCATCTTGTGCAAACCCCCAATCTTGATCGTCTTGCTTCCGAAAGTGTTGTGTTCACAAGAGGGTATGTGCCGACACCAGTATGCAGACCATCTCTTATGACCCTAGCCACCGGGCTTTATCCACATCAGCATAAAATTGTGGGTAACGATCCATTTAGCAGTACTGCAAGAAAGCCGCAGTTTCCACGTGAGGATCTTTTAGTTAATGTTGATAATATCCCAACCTTACCACATTTGCTTGCTCAACAGGGGTATCTTTCGCATCAGTCTGGTAAATGGTGGGAGGGAGATTATAAACGTGGTGGTTTTACGCATGGAATGACAGAAGGGACAAGACACGGCGATGTTGGCCTCACCATCGGACGCGAAGGATTAGAGCCAGTATATAATTTTGTCGAACATGCCATAAAGGTTGATAAGCCATTCTTTTTATGGTACGCACCATTTATGCCACACAGACCGCATAACCCACCTAAGCGATTGCTGGATAAATATATGGATAAAGATTTGACGCCTTCCATTGCTAAATATTATGCTATGGTCGAATGGTTTGATGAAACTTGTGGGCAGCTCATTGATTTTCTGGATAATAAAAACCTCCGTGAAAATACCCTCATCTACTATGTATGTGACAATGGCTGGATTCAAAAGCCTGATGAAGAAGGATTTGATTTTGGTTCTAAACAAAGTCCTATGGATGGTGGAGTGAGAACGCCAATTTTGATTTCCTGGCCTAGTAAAATCAAGCCAGTCAAAAGAGTTGACATTGTTTCAACGATTGATTTTTTTCCAACTATGCTAAGTGTAGCAGGCATTGAGCCTCCATCTGATCTTCCTGGTTTAAACATTTGGAATGAATTAATAACAGAAAAACCGATTGATCGAAAGATGATTTTTGGTGAAGCATACGGACACGATATAATAGATAAAGACAATCCTGAAGCATCACTTGCCAATCTGTGGTGTATAGATAATAACTGGAAATTAATACTTTGCTATGATGGAAAAATTGAAGGGTGGGGAAAATTTACACACGAAGAAATGAGAAAAGAACCTGTTCGACTTTACGATATTCTAAAGGATCCGCATGAAAAGAGTAACCTTGCCACTCAACACCCCGAAGTGGTAGCACGACTGTCAAAAGAAATTGAAAATTGGTATCCTTTGAGAGAGAGGAAAATATTTAAGAAGAATAATTGAAAAAAATATTATTCTTAAAGTATTTAGATATTGAATTTCTAACCTGCAATATGCAGGTTAGGCGTCAGATATCCCTTCCCAAATTTTTAATTGAGTTATTTCTTTTTTTGTTCAGGGGATAAATCATCTGCCTTACAAAACTTGTTGGATACTGTTCATCTCCCTCAAAACCCAACTTAATATCACGGCCACTTTTCGGAATATATGAGGTCCCAAACAAGTAATCCCAAATACTAAGGGTTATTCCAAAATTAATACCATACATATGTTCCTTGGGTAAATTTTTAGCATGATGCCAGATGTGCATTTTAGGATTATTGAATATATACTTCAACGGGCCATAACTCCAATCGACATTCGCATGATTGAGATGACCGATGAGTGTAGTGAACATATGGACTATAAAAAAATCCTGAATACCAAACCCAATCATTGCCAAAGGAAGATATTGTATTGATTTATAAACAATGATCTCCATCCAGTGAAAACGCAGGTGAGCAGCAAACCCGATTTCCTTTACGGAATGATGCAGCTTATGAAATTCCCACAACCAGGGTATCCGGTGTAGCATCC
>CAYREN010000379.1:0-5150 GCA_964423255.1 uncultured Roseivirgaceae bacterium
TATGAAACAGGTGGTGCAATGAATTCACACAATCACCCTATGATGGGTTCTGTAAGTTCATGGTTTTATAAATATTTGGCTGGTATTCAGCCTGACGCCAAACATCCTGCATTTAAACAAAGTATAATAAAACCTTATTTTCCTACCGGACTGGATTGGGTAAATGCAAGTTATGATACAAAATATGGTAAGGTACAATCCTCATGGGAGAAAGATGGCAGCAGAATTGGGATGAAAATTGAAGTACCTGCCAACACTACTGCATTGGTATATTTTCCTGTTGATGATAGGAGTACTATTTTAGTGGGGACCAAGCCAATTAATGGGAATAATAATATTAAATTTATCAAACAAGAAGGTGACAGAATGATATACAAAGTTAAGTCAGGTGAATATTCTTTTAAAATGTTATACAAATGATAATAACAAAACTTCTCTACGAAAAGCACTTTAGAAGCCACAATGCTTCATGCGTCATTCTATTGTTTATTCTTATTTATTGCCTTTTCGCAGCTACTATTGCCTATTCTCAAGTCGATGGCACACGCGTGCAAAATATTCAACAGTTAAATGGGGAGTATAAACCCGTTTCGTTGCCTGCTGAAATCCAGTGGATAAGCGAGCCCTGGTACAGAGTGTTGGAGGACGAGAACGCCCAAATGCCCTATCTGGCATATATGCCTGAGAAGGATCGTGTGGTAATGATGGTGGTAACACATCATCCCACTCATACAGCAGTTATTTTCAGTGATGACCATGGCAAGACTTGGAGCAAACGAAAATGGCTGATCACTGATACTGAGGGCCTTCCAAAACCGGGGATCGCATTAGGAATGACCAATCTAGGAGGTGGAAAGCTATTGGCATACCCAGAAGATATCACGCATGGCAGATGGCTGAGTACCGATTTCGGAGAAACATGGAATTTCTTGGCTGTCAATGATTCAGCGGACAAACGATATATATGGGACCCGATGTTGGTGGAAAAAGATTCTAAAGGACATATCAAAAAAATATTCGAAGCGAGTTGGCGGCCAACCGGAGTTGAATGGGGCTCCTCGGAAGGTTTTTACTCTCAGGGCTATTTCCGTTCTAGCATGGACGAAGGAGTTACCTGGAATGATGAAGTAAAAGTGCCGCAATGGCTCGGAGTAAACGAGGTTAACTTGATCAAGGCTGCTAATGGAGACTTCATTGCTGCGTGCCGTACCGATTATCCCAAACGATTTGCCCATCATCATTTAGATCAATATGGAGGGTTGTCAGTTTCTATCTCCAAAGACAAAGGGAAAACGTGGTCTGAATTAAATCCGCTTTATGAATGGGGCCGCCATCATCCCAGCATGGTGCTGATGCCCAACGGCGATATCGTTATGACTTATGTAGTGCGCCTTGGCTACCCAGCCACTCACGAAGGTTACCCGCAATTCGGGGTTGAAGCTGTAGTTAGTCATGATAACGGACAAACCTGGGACAAGGAGCACCGTTATATTCTATCTACCTGGGTGGGCAATATCACAGGTGCAACTGCCTGGTTCTGTAGCGCACAATCTACTTCGACTGTACTGCTGCCAGATGGAATACTCTTAACAGCGTATGGCACAGGCTTCCGCAATTCCCAGGATGCGAAGGTGTGCAAGATGGACGTGAAGATGGCCCGATGGCGTTTAAACCAACAAGACTTGAATAAGTATGCAGTTGAAAAGAATAATTATGAGTTCTTTGTTGCACCTTCAGGTCCCCAAAATATACGCAATAGTGAGGCAGCTATTGTTCACCTTAAAGATGGTTCCATACTTTTGGCCTGGACTGAATTCCTTGGTGACTCCGGGGCTGATCATGCACCAGCGCACATATCCGGAAAAATATCAACCGATGAAGGACATACATGGGGTGAAAAATTCACTCTAATTGAGGATGACAAAGGTTGTAACGTGATGGAAGTCAACTTTATGAGACTGGCTTCTGGTAAACTTGCCATTTTCTATTGTCATAAGTACACTGAATCTACTGATTGTCGCGTAATGATGCGTACCTCATTTGATGAAGGAAAAACATGGATTAATCCACAACAATTGAGCCCTTCAGAAAAGTACACAGGGCTGACAAACGGCAGATCAATACGACTTCGTTCCGGACGTATTTTACTTGAAGCATGGGAGGGTGGGTATAACTATTGTATCCTTTCTGATGATGATGGGAAAACATGGCGCGATAGTCAGCATATTAAACCTGCAGGAGGTGATAGCTGGGAAAATGCATGTATAGAGCTTAAAGACGGGAGAGTAATGATGCTAATGCGCACAGGACTGGGTGGTCAGTATAAAAGTATTTCTTCTGATGGCGGGGAAACCTGGAGCAATCCAATAGTTACTCAATTGACAGGTACAGCTGCACCTGTATCAATTAGCAGGGTTCCTGAAACAGGGGATTTGTTGTCAATATGGACGCATAACCCCAGTGCAGATAAACGTAACCCTCTTACTTCTGCAATTTCAAAAGATGAAGGCGAAACCTGGGAAAACTTTCGAAATCTTGAAGATGTACACGATGATGCATGGGCTTATCCGGCAGTAACATGGATTGATAATCGAGCACTCATTACATACTTCAACTACAAAGGGGGTCAGCACTCACTTAAATTGAAAAGTCTTCCATTAGGATGGTTCTATAAGTAGGATCTGCTGAAAGATACATAATTTTTAAAAACACAATTGATTGTAACAAATTTCATTCTATTGAAATGCAAGCTTATTGATTCATATGTCATTAAAACCTTGCATTAATATATGTTAATCGATGATACATCTTAAAAAAAAATGGCTTTGACACACATCTGGTACTTTTTCGTTTATGAATAAGAAATCATTGATACAGGTCCCCAATAGAAATTATTGGAAATAATATTTGATCTTTACAAAATAGAACCCTAAAAATTTACTTGAAAGGCTTAAAGATCCTGTTATACTTAATTGTTGTAATTCCCTTTTTAGGACAAAATGTTTATTCACAGGAATATGATTTTTATTATACAAGATATTAAAATCGATCTAAAAAAAATATATTTGATGCTGACTATTTAAAAATAAATAATAGAAACTAAAAAAAATAAGCAAATGAAAACCGGCATGGCTGGAGTAATTATTAGGACACAAAAGGGCATAATTAAATGCTCTGACAATTTGAAATTTAAAAAAAACAAATGAAAAAAATTATTGAGCAAGTATTGTGGTCTATAGCCTGTTTTGCTATCATTTCATCAAATGCCTATGCAGTTGAAAATGGCAAAAAGGACAAGCCATCTTCCGAAGTATCATTTAAGATTATTGGCAGTGAGCTTCAACCGGATCTTTACAAAGCCAGCCGGCGCATGCTCGTTGGGCCATGGGTTCACCAGCCTGAAGAATATCAGGGTTATAATGGTTTCGTTGCCTGGCCCGGTATTACCAGGCTGAAATCAGGGAGGATGCTTCTTACCTTTAGTTCCGGTTACTGGCACGCAAGTCCGCCATTGACTGAGGAAATCCTAATAGATCCGGAATGCAGCGAAAAATTCGATAAATGGCACGAAATCGGTATGCCTTTTATTAATGCTCCCCGGGGAGGCAGGGCTCACGTTATGCACTCTGATGATGATGGCATAACCTGGTCAGATCCAAAAAATCTGATTGATACTGAATTGGATGACCGTCACCCCACAATACTGGAACTTAATGATGGAACCTTGCTTTGCACTTCCTTTACATATCAGTTGCCGGGAATTGCCCATGCACAATACATACTTTCTCATGACCAGGGACAAACCTGGTCAGACCCAAAGGAATTACCGGGAGGTGCTAAAGCTTTTGGTAATGGCTCTGCTATACAGCTTATGGACGGCAGCATTATTATAGCTGCTGACCAGGATTCCCCAAAAGAGGGGATTGCTATCTTGCGTTCAACAGACCGTGGTGAAACTTTTGAATTGGCTTCTGTCGTTGAAAAGGATTACGCACAATATGAACCATCCATCGCCCAGCTGAAAAACGGCCAACTGGTCCTGATCACACGCCGTAAAGGGGATATTTATTGGTCAAACGACGGTGGGCAAACATGGACTGATCCCGTATCCACTGGAGTAGAGCTTTTTGATCCGCACCTTGTTGTGATGCCCAATGGTGTATTAGCTTGTTTTCACGGTTCGTATGGAGGAGGAGGTCTTCGCGTAATGCTCAGTCCTGACAACGGACACACCTGGCACGGACCGACAGAAGGCATTGGGTATGCAGTGGGCCCTTCAGTTTACGGCTATTCCCATCCTATGGTTTTACCTGACGGCACCGTATATCTTGTTTACATTCACACTGGTGGGCATAGACCTGCCGATGCCCGTACTCAGGCACTTTGGGCATTGAAAATCAGAATTAATGATAACGCCGACGGTATCGAACTTTTACCTCTACGTTGAAAAGAAACACTTCGTTGATTTAGAGTTATCTCATAATATATTGCAATGTTCTACAAATACACTCATTATTAAGATTTACTGAAAAAGTCTGGATTATTGAGGTTAAATTGAAAAAAGAATGGATGATTAAGTTTGCAATTTGGTAGATACAGCAATTATCTCTCTGCTAAAATATATTTTTTTGAAAGTTGGCATAACAGATTATTTCATAGTAAAAGAAGACAAAGAGGAGTCAGAAACTCTTTCTGTTTTTTTTGGATGAAAGAAATATTCTACCGGATGGTCATAAAGAAAAAATTATTGATTCAACCCATTTTATCTAAAATCTCACCATCAGGTAATATAAAGTTTATTTGAAGGCTCATAGGAGAAAGTGGAAGGACTTGGATAACCGTAAGATAGTTAGCAGGGTCTGAGAACAGACAGGACGAGGGACTTTAAGCACCAAAGAACACAAGGTGCATTTTAAATTAGATTGAAAATCAGGGCGCGGGTATGGCTAAGTTATGAAAGACTGTAGTTGTAAATCAATAATACCCCTTTCAGATATCTTATTATGGAAGATATAATTGTATTAGCGAGTAGATAGTATGTTACAAACCATTGAAGCAAGGTTACCCCAACTTGAAGCAATCCTTATAAAAAAGGATTGAATTAGGCACATAATAAATATGTTGAATTATGTATTTAAGTTACAGGTATT
>CAYREN010000380.1:0-5109 GCA_964423255.1 uncultured Roseivirgaceae bacterium
CATCTCTGATTTTCTTTTCAAAGTTGGGCATTTCATCACGTCCAATGATGGCTTTGAAATATAACTCGCCGTCACTTTGTTCCTGAACTTCATCTGAAGTCAGATCATCCATTTCAGTATCTAATTCATTGGCTTTAGAACCATCTCCATATCCTTCTTTTCCGTGACAAGATTTGCAATGTTTCATGAATAGTTCTTCACCGATTTCTATGTTGTCTTCGTCAGAGGCATCTGTAGGGTTTACCATAGCCTTATACTTTTCGGGCACAACCCATTCATCAGATTGTACATAAGAAGTAAAGGAGTACAGCCCTACCGTAACCAGTCCGATAACCATTAATTTTTTTATTTTTTTCATCATTACATCAATTTAGGATTTATAAATTTTAATTAAATTATTAATCAATAATATTATTATTGCCCATATTCCCAAAATTATGATGTTTGGGAATATCAAAAGAAATACTGGCGTTTTATTTTGAGGAGACCACATGGTTCTTTGGTCAAAAGTAGATTTATCAATAATGGGTTTACCTATTTGCGCTTCAAAAATGTGACGGACAGTTCCGTATTTTCTACTTTCCAGCATTACTTCAAAGGTTAATTTACCATCAATCCCAGGTAAGGGTTTTTCTAAAGGAACAAGAATGATTCCATCCTTTTCTGTACGATATGAAGAATTGCCAATTGTAAGTGGCGCAAATAATCTGTGTACCATAACTTTTAACTTTTCTCCTGCTAAAGGTTTGCCAATGACATTAGTTAATTTAGCGGATATGTATTTGACACTATCAATTTCCATCACCTCAGCTAGAAGATTGACATCGGAAAAACGAATAGATTTTTTAGCTTTTTTGAATTTTTCATTGTTTTCTATTTTAGCCACATAATTGTAGGTTATTATTGAATCACCCACATCCTTTCCAAAGTTCACTAATTGGTAACTCGCTACTCCATTTTTATTAGTATTGATCTCACCAACTAAATTTAGTGAATCCTCTGCTAATTGTTGGTAAATATTAAGTGGCAGATCTGTCGCAGGTTCATAACCATTCTCTCCTTTAAATTTTACTGATACTTTGATAACGGGATCAGCACCCATTGTTTTAATATAATCAACGGATAATCTCGCCTTATATTTCTTGTTTTGAGCCTGAGTAAAAAGAACCATGGCTAACATACAATAAGCCAATAACAACGGCACAACGAATTTCAAAGTTTGTAACTTTTTCATGACTCGATAGATTTTTCAGTATCTAATATTCCCTGTTCATTGGCTGTTCTGTATATTGGTATTATCGGAACATACCTCACCAAAATGGTAATAATTAGCAGGGCCATAGCTAGCGTACCACTTACAATTGCCCATTCGTGGAAGCTTGGGAAATAACTATGCCATGATTCCGGAACACCCTGTATCGGTAAAAATGGATGCAGCAAACTAGGCACAACAATTAAATATCTTTTCCACCACGATGTAAATACAACCAACAAGGCAACAATAAATAGCGGTAGTGGTCTTCTTCCTTTTGGAAAAATCAGGACTATTACCGGAAGAATTAATCCGCCAACAGTCACAAACCAAAACAATATGGAAAATTGACCAAAAAATAATTCATTGAGATGAATAGTTTCAGCTTTAGGTGCTGAAAAAGCGGGTAGTAAATATTCGTTAATATTAAAATACAAATAAATCAGGCAAGCGAATACCAACAGACGACCTAATTTGTCAAAATGTAAATGGGTGATGTATTTTTCCAAACCATACGCTTTGCGCAAGACATACGTAACGGCAATCAACCCACCTGTTCCGACTACAAATGCTCCTGCAATAAAATATGGACCAAAATTGGTACTATCCCAGCCAATCCTATAAGTAGTCGAAAAAAGCCAGGCATCTACAGTTTGAAGAATCAGTGCAACAGGGATAATAAGGATCGCCACCATTTGAATTGACTTTGACTGCAATGCCCATTGTTTCCGGGATCCGGTCCATTTCAAAGAAAGCCGCCCATACAAATTGCTTAACCATGTCTTATCCTTGAAATGATGTTTTAAAATAGCTAAATCCGGCAATAATGGGATATAAAGTATAAGTAAGCTTATTGCAATATATGTTGTGATTATTACTACGTCCCATATAATTGGCGATTGCAGTCGGGCATAAATAAACAAGTTATATAAGCGATCTGGTCTCCCCATATCTAAAATTATTGTAATCCCTGCCATAATGATAGCTGCAAATGCAATGATCTCAGCAATACGTACTAAAGGTGTACGCCAAGCCTTTCTGGTTAGTCTTAGAACAGCTGCTGTGAGAGATCCTACAAAGCTAATTGCTACAAAAAAAACGAAATTAGATATATATACCCCCCATAATACGTAGTCTCGCATATTGGTTACAACCTGACCTTTTATTACCTGATCGATATAAGCAACAATGCCGATCATGGTAAGTATAACCAGACCAATTGTCCAAATTTTACCATTTCTTTTAAATTTTCTGGGAGCTAATTCAGCTACTAGATCATCGTATTTACTCATAACTATTCAGGTTTGGGGACTGATTCAAATTCATTATAATTATCAAGTCCATATTCAAAAGTATCTGTACGCTCTACTGGTGGCAAATAGTAAACACTAGTTTGAGTTCCTAACTCTTCCAAAAGCCGGTATCCCGCCCGGTCTTCTAACAATTTGCTTAACATATAGGATTGTTTACTGCCGTTGGTGACAGTGTCTTCATATTTGTCACCAAAAAGAAAAACATCGTTAGGGCAAGCGGAAACACAATGAGGAAGTTTTTCTTGATCAATCATGTGTGGGCAAAAATCACATTTATCCACTGTACCTTTTATGCTGGGATGCCCGGCATGATCCGACGAATGCTCGGCTGTATGTCCAGCATCCTTCATCATCTCAGTTTGATCTGGTTCTGACCAGTTAAAAACCCTGGTCGAATATGGACAAGCAGCCATACAAAATCTACATCCAATACACCTTTCGTTGTCGATGAGCACAATGCCATCTCTTCGTTTAAAAGTAGCATCGACTGGACATACTGTAACGCATGCTGGTTCATCGCAATGCTGACACATCATGGGCATCCAATACGGTGCTGTGTCTTTATCCTCTTGCATTTTATAGACCTTCAACCACGCATTCTCACCTGTGATATAATGATTTTTATTACAAGAGTTCTGACATTTCAAAGCATTTTTGCATTTGGCAAGATCAACAACCATTACAAACTTACGATCAGCAAAACCTTCTCGCACATTGTAATTATTATTTTTTTCAGGAATTTCCTCAACTTCTCCTTTAGGAACTTTCACTAAAACTCCATCAGTCGTCATCAATTCAACCATTTCTTCTTCTGATTCCTTAACTCCAAAGGCTTTTGCGGCAGCTACCCCACTCGCAGCTGTGGCAACACCTATCATAAGCCCATTCCCAAGAAACTTTCTCCTTGAACTTTTGCTATTTTTCTTCATACGATTAGAATATTAAATATCCTTGTCCTTTTTTTTAAGCCACTTCAACAGCGATTTGTTTGATAATTCTTTATTTAGAATTTCTGATTTATTAATCGATGCTGATTTAACCTTTACTATTTTACCGTCGGCGGTTAGTAAGGTTTGGTATGACTGCTCAGGCTTTTTATTTAAGCTATTTGCTTTAGAAGATGCCAAAAAAGGCAAAGAAAAACTACCTCCCAGAATTGGTAGAAATTTCCTTCTTGATATTGATAGACCTGATTTTATTTTACTTTTTTTATTCATGATTAATGTACTTTCTTTCTAAAAGATTACAATCCCCACAAGCGGGTAATGTTAAAGCCAATTAACCAGTCTCCATTTGTAAAATCATTCTGGTTGAACATAAAATTTTCCTGAGGCTGAATCCTGTTATTGTTGGTGACAAAAACCTGGAATGCATGGCTACTGGTAGATATTTCCAATCCCATATTAATGGAAGGTTTTGGCTGATTAATAACATGTTGTGTCAAAGGATGGTCATAGCCCAACATAAGAATCATTTGTGAAGTTATTTTGTATCGAGCCCCAATACTTAATCCCCAGGTGTCGTTTTCCATGGTTTCCCATGAGGCGTCTTCCTGTTGCTCCCATTTAACTGCATTGTAGTGTGTTAGAGAAGTCCCCACTTGTGCCGAGAACTTTGAGCTAAATCTTCTCATTACAATGAGTTCGTTAAAATAATTTAGCCGATCAGAGGAGTTGAGGTAGTTTTCCTTATCCAATGTTTCCATTCCAATATTTCCATAGTAGGTAAGTGATATTGGCATGGAGTTCGACCTGGTTTGTGAAAGGAGCCCATACTTGGCATAGAAGTCAAGGATTCTCTTATTTTTTGTATATCCAAAACCTACATTAAGTTTATCAGTTGGCGCATAACCTAATCCCATTCGAATATTAGAAGGGCCATAAATTCCCAATAAATCATTATTGCCTGGTTTGATTACACCAAACCTATGCTGTATTACAAATTCCAAGGTATTCTTTTGATAAACTGTTCCTGTTTGGCCATCAAACCACCAGGCGCTTTCAAAAGCAGGTCTTGCCGGCTTCTCAGCTTTTTTTTCTTCCTGTTCATCCTGGGCAGCTAACGGTGATAATACACAAAGCCATAAAACAGCTATGATAATTGTACTAGTTTCTCGTATATATTCGCTTATATTTTTCATCGCTATAAAAGTTTAATTGTTCTGTGCACCTTGTTCAATCCATTTAAGGGTCATGGCCCTTTCTGTGTCTGTGGCATATTGTTCCATATCACCACCTGTATTTATTTCCTTGTATAAAATACTGTTTTTCGGATTTGATTTATCAATATAATCTCCGAAAATAAGCTCGGCATAAGAAACCGATGGCTTTAGGTTTAGTGGTATACCACCTCCGTTATGACAGGCGATGCATGATGCATCAAATAATGGCTGCATATCTTCTGAATAGCTAATATCACCTTCCGGAGCTCCTGCAGGTATTACTTTATCATAGTAACATCCTGTAGTAAATACTATACTAACTATAAGACTGGCAGCTAATGTTTTTATTTCTTTATATGATTTCATGATTGTATTATTCTAAT
>CAYREN010000381.1:0-5106 GCA_964423255.1 uncultured Roseivirgaceae bacterium
TTTGAGTAGCAGTGGCAGCATGAACGGTTGTCATCAAACCTTCTTCAATTCCCCAATTGTCATTCAATACTTTCGCGATTGGCGCAAGACAGTTAGTCGTACATGAAGCATTGGATACAAAATCCATATCGTTGCTGTATTTTGCGTTATTTACTCCCATTACAAACATTGGGGTATCATCTTTAGATGGGGCAGACATGATAACTTTGCTAGCTCCGGCAGCAATGTGGCCACCTGCTGATTCTTTCGTTAGGAATAATCCCGTAGATTCGACAACATATTCAGCTCCTACATCACTCCATTTTAAGTTTGAAGGATCTCTTTCAGCAGTTACTCTAATGGCATTACCATTTACTACAAGTTTGCCGTCTTTAACTTCTACCTCACCATCGAATATACCATGGGTAGAATCATATTTTAGCATATATGCCATATAATCAATGTCGATCAAATCGTTGATTCCAACAACCTGAACATCAGATCTGTTTGCAGCAGCACGAAAAACTAATCTTCCTATTCTTCCGAACCCGTTTATACCAATTTTAATCATTTACTTTATGAATTTTATAATGTAACAAAAAACCGAATGCAAAAATACGATGTCTATCCTGAAAAACAACTGACTTTGGTCATGAATTTTGATTCCTATCAATTGTTAATTCAGATTTAACATTTACTCCCCATGCCACCAACTATTTTCTAATTTGAAATGCATCCTTAATACAACTTTGGCCTTTTTGGACCTTCATAAGGTTCAGCACCAAAATGTTGTCCTGGTCTCGATTGAACTGAGATTAAGTTAGCAACCTTTGATGTTGGAGCCTCAATCAAACCGTGAAATCTACCCATCCAATAATCCAGGATAAAGCTGTTGGGCTCCGTTTCACGATTGCCACCCTGTCCACCATCTAACACCATAACGTATCTGCTGTTTCGTGTCACCGCAATTTCTCGTGGAGACATGGCTTTTAATCCTATTTCATATGCTCTATACCCATTGGATGTGGCCAGATCGGCACGATATGAATTTGTGTAATTATAGCCAATACAATCCAACTGCCATTCACGCATATGATTTAGAGATTGTATCTGTTCACAATCATTTCCGGTAATTGCTCCATAGGTATAATTATACATTGGTACACGCTCAATTCTTTTGACTTCCCATGTTCGGGATAGGCTTCGTAAATAAACTGATTTATCTTCAGGATTATCAGTGTATCTGAGTAAGGTATAGTATGACCTGAATGCCAGATTATCATCCCAGGGAGCAATGTCAGCAGGCGGGAAAACATTTTTTTGACGAATGGTATTAGTCCTGTAACCCCATTTTACCAGTTGCTGATAGCCTTCTTCAAATTTTTTATCACCAGATAAGGCATATGCAGTACGCATAAACGTTAATGCTTCCAGTCCATTGACTCCCCTGTCTGAATATCCATATGGTCTCAAAAGATATTCAGGATTCCAGCGTCCCCAGCGTGTTGGCTTGCCATCCATACCGATAAGGACAAATCCATTTTCCAATATGTAGGCTGCAATTTTAACCAAGTGCTCTTTAGCCATTTCTTTTTCCTTTCCTTTGGCTACCAACTCATAAAAAATTGAAACAGCAAAAAAATGTGCAATAATTTCGTCAGACGAAGTGTCACCCTTCCAGTAGAAATCACCTTTAGAAGCTTTGTGCCATTTAGCTGGTAAACCTCCCGAACCATGTTTTGAAAGTTCATCCTGATCTCCGGATTCGGACCAAATTGCCCTGGCAACATATCCTTCAATTGGCGTGATTTGTTCGAGCCACAACATGGCTTTAAATGACTCAACAGCTTCTTGTCGTGCTTTTTCGTCTCCTGTAACTGCATATTTAAAGCTCATTGCAGCAAGAAATGGAGCCGTATGACCACCATCATTGTCACTAATTTCTCTTATCCAACTCCCATCTTTTTTATGCAAAGTATGAATAAACCCCATTCTCTTATGGCCCCACTCTTCCATGTGTCTTTCATAATAATCCACCTTTTTGCGAAGTGTGTAGGGAACATATTTTATAATGCCTACCCCTTTGTCAGTTGCGACATATACGATATTTTTTCCTGCAGCAATACTATTTACATTATCGCCTGGAAGCCAATGGTCAGCTGCAAAATAATGCCAGTCGTTTTCGAGCATGCGGATAGCTCCTTTCGTTGTACCAATCCAGACGTCATTATTTTCACCCTGCTCCAGGCATGTGGTATTTTCATAAGGCAAACCGTCTTTGCCTTTCAATACAAAAAGAGAAGCGCCACGCAATACTCCCAATCCACGATCGGTACTAACGAATAATTTACTTCCATTACTCAACATGTCTCGGGTGACCTTTGATGGCAGCAATCCCCAATCAATGTGATCTGTATTGACAATGCTTCCGTCCAAAGCCACAATTTTGCCTGGGCGTAAAATATATAACGTTCCCGAAAAAGATTGAATTCGATAAATAGGTCCTATGCGAACAGGATCGGCATGCAATTGAGTGCCATCTTCCTTCAACATGGTGATGTCGCTGGAATTGTACCCTCCTTTGGGTTTTATACTAATAAACTTTCCATTTTCAAACTTAAAAATATTTTCCCTTGTAGCTGCATGTAGAATTTCATTGTGCATACAAATATCTACTACCAATTTATCATCAACTTTTTGCCAGCTATCATTTTTGAATTTAAATATACCATCATCGGCCAATGCCCAAATACTATTTTCCAGAGATATAAGTCTATTCACATTTACAGGAGCATTTTTTAAAATGATAAGTTGATCGTCTTTGAGCGCATAGATATTGCCATCAATTACCGCAAGGCAACTTTCAGCTTGTTTTACTATGGACTGCACAGGCTTTTCTGTCTGAATCTTTATTGATACCTCTTGCATATAAACATCGTCTTGCATGGGTTTCCAGAGGTGATTCGGATTATCATAAAGTTTTTGCCCATATAATAAAGTGGAAGAAAACATTAGTGTAAAATGCAGTATAAAGAATGATATGTTGGATCTTTTCATAGGAGTAGGGATTGCTTAGTTATTCAAAATTCTATATCATATTTACTACTGGCAATATTGCCATAATTACTACTGCAATAAGCAAATTGAGTTTTTAATGATAGGATTATTTCAAAAAGAAAAACTATAATATTCATTAAAATGCAATTATCGGTAAAATCCAGTTGATCACTTTTGGATTTAAAAAAAGGACAGTTATATTTGCACTCGCAAACGAATAAGGTCCGTTCGTCTAGGGGTTAGGACGCCAGGTTTTCATCCTGGTAGCAGGGGTTCGATTCCCCTACGGACTACATCAAGGCGTTAATCTTCAATAGGTTAGCGCTTTTTTTATGCTTCATTAGTTTTTTTAATATTTAAAAGAATTTAATACTTTGGCTTAGAATGTTGAATTAATAAAAAAACTAATTCTGATCACTTTCAATCCCAAAACCTTAACAGCCTTTCAATCATCCAATATATAGCAATTGACCCAATGGCATAAGCAGGAATTTTTCTGATATAAATTGGCCATTCTTTTTTCATTGATAATAGTTTTACAATTGCCAAAATAGCTATAACAAATGCTATTTGACCAATTTCCACCCCTACGTTAAAAAATGCCAGCGCCCATGGAATATCCATTTGAGGCAGACCGATAGCTGACAGGGCACCTGCAAATCCAAATCCATGGAGTAAACCAAATGTAAAGGCTATAAGCCAGGGTTTCTTGCTCGTTAGGGTCTGTCTGCCATCTAAATTTTTAATGATTTCTACAGCAAGAAAAACAATACTTAAAGCAATAACTGCTTCCACTGGAGGAGGAGGAAAGTTTACATATCCCAATGCTGCTAAACTCAAAGTAATGCTATGCGCGAGGGTAAATGCAGTAATTGTTTTTAATATTTTCCATTTGCCTTTGGTAATAATTAGCAGCGCCAGCACAAATAATAAATGGTCAATACCAAATAAAATGTGCTCTATCCCCAATTTTGAATAGGTTACGATTATATCATAAGTAGATGTTTCTCCTGGAATTATGCTTGCGTCCTTATCTGGCTGTAACAAAATGGTAACTTTCTCGCCATTTAAATATGCGACATTTACCAGCACATCAATTAATGTTTTGTTTAGCCCTTCTATACTAAGAAATTTACCCTGAAGTGTTTCTTCAGAAGATATTTTGTAACTATAAATTACTGAACCCGAAATCTGATTTGGTTTTCTTAATGTTTCTACCATAAAGGTTGCTGGAAATATTGGATGAATTTTAGGTACAGCATCTCCCCTACTTGGTACTTTCCAAAACACATTGTAGGTATTTTCATTTATCTGAACAATTTGCAAATAGGCAGGTCTGATCTCATGAGACCATACTTTTGAGCTGCTTATAAAAACCAGAAGAATGATAATTATCTTGCTCTTCATGGAACTAATTGTTCATTTCTTCTTGCAGATATTCTACAAACTTAGGATCAAAATCACTGGATTTTATATCAAATTCGATGCTGTATTTCTTTTTCAATTCCTGATAGATCGCTTCATTTATTTCTTTCTGATTATCATATTCAAAATCTCGTATAATATCATTTTTTACACTTTCAAATTTTGGTATCTTAGGGTCAATTTTACTCGTTATAAATACCAAATGATATCCAAACCCCGAGGGAATAGGGCCAATCCATTTCATTGTTTCAGCACTTTGTAGTGCATCTGAAAATTTTGAACCTAATTGTAATGCTAATTCATTCGCATTAATATTGGTAAAATAATATGAAAAGGGTAACGCATCTCCTTTACCATTCATTTCTTCAAATGAAGCATTAGGGAATAATTTTAATGCTTCTGAAGCATCCTTAAAATTGTCATCCCTGCTATCCGGGTTAAAAATTATTTGATATAATGAATAAGAGATTGGCGTTATATATTTTTCTGTATTATCTTGAAAATATGCTTTCAAAACTTCATCTGTAGGTTCTACCATTGCTGCAATATCATTGGATAAAAACTGCATTTTTTGTGCCAGCCGTCTTTTAATGATTTCATCATTATGATCTAAATTCATTTTTAAAGCTTCTTGATAAAAAACTT
>CAYREN010000382.1:0-5101 GCA_964423255.1 uncultured Roseivirgaceae bacterium
ACTATAAAAAAAACAGGAAAACGTTGAAGCCGCTTTCCTGTAAGATTTAGTAGATGTACTCTTAAATAATTATTTACCCACTAAACAAAGTAAAGTTATGAAAAAAAAACTAAACGAGGGGAAAAATGTACCCCCTCTAATGACTAAAATTATTAGAGCTATGAAAATTACTACACTATTGATTGTGTTAGGGATTGCAAATGTGATGGCTTCTAACGCATACAGCCAAAAAGCAAGGATTTCATTGAATATGAATGATGCAAGCCTTGAGATGGTTTTAGATGAGATAGAGAATCAAAGTGAATTTTATTTCCTTTTCAATCAAAAATTAATTGACGCAGACCGAAAAGTTCAACTCAATGCAAAAAATCAGAAAATTGAGAAAGTGTTGGACGATCTATTTACAGGCACTGACGTGAATTACGTTGTCTTTGACAGACAAATTGTACTTACAACAGCCTCCGTTGAAGACATTACTAAGGAGTTAAATTCAACTCTTGCCCAAAAGAACAGACGGTTCAGAAAAATAAAATATCAGAATAATATTTTACCCAGACAGGAAAAATTAGTGACAGGTACTGTAACGTCTTCAGAAGACAGTGAAGGTTTACCTGGTGTAAACGTCATATTAAAAGGAACATCTGTAGGTACTGTTACAGATGTAACTGGTGCTTATTCGCTCAATATTCCTGATGAAAATGCAATACTGGTATTTAGTTCTGTCGGATTTGTTCAGGAAGAAGTAGTTGTTGGCGTCAGGACGGTCATCAATATATCCTTGGTACCGGATATTACTGCACTGGAAGAAATTGTTGTAATTGGTTACGGTAGCGTAAAGAAGAGCGATTTGACAGGTTCGGTTTCTTCAATAAGTTCGGAAGATTTGACTGCTTATCCTGCCATTGACGCAATTCAGGCATTGCAAGGTAGAGCTGCCGGAGTTTCTGTTACCGCAACAAATGGAGCACCTGGTTCAGATTATAATATTCAGATCAGGGGTAATACCTCTGTCAATGCCAGTAGCAATCCATTGATCGTTGTTGATGGTTTGGTTGGCGCAGTGTTGCCTCCCCCGGAAGATATTCAATCCATGGAAATATTAAAAGATGCTTCCGCAACTGCTATTTATGGTTCTAGAGGAGCAAATGGTGTGATAATGGTTACTACCAAACGAGGTAAAAGTGGAACTGTTAGTGTTAACTTTTCATCTTCCTGGTCTTCACAACAAGAAGTAAACCGGCTGGATCTTCTAAATGCAAACCAATTTACGAGCTATATTCAGGAAATTGATCCATCGTATGTTCCTGAGCTGACCGGTGTAGGGACTGACTGGCAGGATGAAATCTATCAAACGGGAGGTATTCAGAATTATCAACTTTCTGTATCGGGAGGTTCTGAAAAGGTTACCTACTATGTGTCTGGTGTTGCCTTTGATCAAAAAGGCGTGGTGAAAAATTCTGATTACCAAAGATATTCGATTACATCTAATGTGGATGTAAATGCAACGAAGAATATTAAACTCGGGGCTAATTTATTTGCAAGAAGAACGAGCCAAAAAGGGTCAAGAACTCAAGAAGGGGGCTATTTTCAACCTGGGACAATATCAAGTGCAATTAAAATGATGCCTACGCAGGGGATATATGATGATTTTGGTGTTTACTCAGTATCAGATAGAGGTGATCCAATGGACAATCCGGTTGCCTTGGTAAATGAGTTGGATAACGAAAGAATATCAGATCTTTTTCAGGCAAATACATATGCTGAGATAACAATTGTTGAAGGTTTAAAATGGCGGTCAACTATTGGAACAACCATGTCTAATGGTAGAAACGGAAGGTATTACCCCAGAACACTTGATAGAGGTGGCTCTGCTGACGGTGAGGCGTGGCTTGGATTTTCAAAAAATACAGATGTGCTAACCGAGCACTACCTAAGTTATGATTTTAATTTGGGAGATGCGCACAAGTTCACTTTGGTTGGAGGTTATTCCTATCAGTCTTTCAGAACTGAGCGAATTAATGTGCAAACTACCGGATATATTTCAGATTCATTTTCCTGGTGGAATATTGGAGCTTCTACAGATCCTCCTTTAATGTCTTCTTCGCTAGTAACTTCCGATTTATCCTCATGGTATGGACGTCTTAATTATTCCTTTAAGGACAAAATACTGGTCACATTCAATGCCCGTCAGGATGGATCTTCCAGGTTTGCCAAGAATAATAAATGGGCGTTTTTCCCATCTGGAGCTATTGCGTGGAATTTAATTAACGAAGATTTTTTGTCTGATTCAGAGGTATTTAGCACCCTGAAAGTACGGGCAAGCTATGGACAAACCGGTAATCAGGCGATTAGACCATATCAGTCGCTAGCAACTTTTACGGATGTCCTTACCACGGTTCAGGGAGGTCAGATTCAAGCGATAAGACCAGCAACGGTAGCCAACAATGATTTAAGATGGGAAACAACAACTCAAATAGATATTGGAGTTGATTTAGGATTCCTTGGAGGCAGAATTGATATTACTATGGATTATTATATAATGGAAACGTCAGATCTTTTATTTAATGTTCCATTACCTCCATGGACGGGGTTTACTAAACAGCTTCAAAACATTGGAACTGTGAAAAACAACGGTTTTGAATTTACTGTGGATGCTAAAGTATTGACTGGAGATTTTAGTTGGAATACAAATGCAAATATCGCCTTTAATAAAAACGAAATCACAAAGCTTACAGAAAATGCAAATGAAGGAAATGATATTCTATATTCTTCCTGGCCTTTACCCGGATCAGTACAGACTCAACTGCTTAGGGAAGGGGAGTCAACAGGTACTTTTTGGGGGTATGTATATGATGGCGTTCTCCAGAATGCCGATGATCAATTAGTAAATGGAGAAGGTGTTGGTGGTGAAAGTTTTAAGGATCTTAATGGCGATGGTGAGTTGACAGATGAAGATCGTACCATTATCGGAAACCCAACACCTGATTTTACCTGGGGGTGGAGCAATGATTTTAGTTATAAAGGATTTGATTTGAACATATTTTTTCAGGGTTCTCAAGGTGGTCAAATGTTGAATTATTCCTTGATGGAAGTTGGGTTGTTGAACGGCCGGATGAATACTACCACAGAGGCGCTGAATCGCTGGACCACAACTAACACCAATACCGATATTCCTATGGCAAGTGCTTCACGGGGATATGTTGCATCAGATCGCTGGATAGAAGATGCAAGCTATGTCAGGTTGAAAAATCTTTCGTTGGGTTATAATTTCCCTAAATCATTATTCAGTAATAACATTTTCAGATCGGCACGAATTTACATCAGTGGTCAAAATTTGTTAACCATTACTGATTATAAAGGTCTCGACCCTGAAGTAGCTTACAGAAATAGCAATACTAATATAGGGCTCGACTATGGAAGCTATCCTAATGTAAAATCATACACAGTAGGGTTAAACATTGGATTTTAAAGATTTGTAGCATTTAAATTTTAAAAAGAAATAACATGAAAAATATATTTAAACTTGCAGTTTTGAGCATTCTAATTGTTTTAGCCGGTTGCACAGACTTACAAGAAGAACCTGTAGGAATTCTTGCACCGGAAGGCTACTATAATACTGCATCTGATGTACAAGCAATGATCAATGGGGCCTATGGAGTAATGCCTTCATCGAATTATTATGGTAACGGATTAACAACACCGCTGCAACTATTGAGTGATATGGTTGACAATGGGTTGGAATATAGCGATTATGCTGATTTAAGTCCTTTTAGATTTACCCCTGAGAATTCGTATGCAAGGAGAATATGGAACGTGTCTTATCAGGTTATCGCCATTACCAACTCAGCTATTTTCGGAGTGTCATTAATAGATGAAGAAGAAAGTATTAAGAATAGTCTTGAAGCTGAAGCAAGATTTATTAGGGCATTTGTTTACTATCATTTGGTGAGATTATACGGAGATATCCCTTACTTAGAAAGTCCGGATTTAGAAGATATTCTTACAATGAAACAAACACTCGTAGCTGATGTGTATGCTAATATTATTGGAGATTTGGAATATGCAAAACAGTTTTTATCTATGCAACACCCTGATGGTATTAGGTCACGACCTTCACAGGGAACCGCAGCTACAGCATTGGCATCTGTTCATCTTACCCTTGGAAATTGGCAAGGTGCTTATGATAATGCCAAATGGGTGATCGACAATTCAGGTGTTTTAGATTATGCTCTGGAAGCCGATTACCAGAATTTATTTCGTGAGTCAGCTCAAGCGGGTCAGAAAGAATACATATTTATTTTGGATTTTACTGGAAATTTAAGGGGAAACAACCCTAATCCTGTTACACTTGAAAATGATCAATTAATAGGCCCTTTCAATGGTGTGGAAGGAGGAGATAAGCCGTACCGGGGATGGAGTATGTTAGTACCTCATATGAATGTATACAATCAATGGGAACCAACGGACTATAGGTTAAAAGTAAGTTTGGATGATTCTTTAATGTTGAGGAGGATTGATGCAGGCACCGTGAGTCATTACTCAAAATTTCCTGATTGGCCAACGCCTCATATTGCAAAATGGAACAGGTTTGCCGGTGAAGAAAAATCCAATTTTGCCGGTTGGAGATCCGATTTAGACTATCCTGCTTTTAGGTATGGAGAAGTTTTGCTAATTGCTGCAGAGGCTGGTAATGAGATTGGAAAGACTTCCGAAGCTGTACGCTGGGTGAACCAGATAAGGGCACGTGCCAGAGCGGGTGGCGAGATTAACTTCGATGGGAATGGTTTCGGTACCTATGCAACATCAGCCATACCTGCTGATGTGACAGCAGGAATAAGCCCGGATGATTTCAGGACGTTGGTTTTGGAGGAAAGACGTATAGAGCTTGCCTTTGAATGGAAAAGATGGTACGATATTGTTCGGAGAGATTTAGGCAATCAAGTATTTGGCACCGGTGGTCGTGAGCCACAACCTAATTTTGATAAATCGAAACATTATTTACTACCAATTCCACAGATAGAAATCGATTTAAATACAAATTTTGTACAAAACAGTGGATATTAAATAGGTAAATTAATAGGTGCCTTGTTCTGCAGCAAGG
>CAYREN010000383.1:0-5068 GCA_964423255.1 uncultured Roseivirgaceae bacterium
ACTAGGTTTTATAATACTCTACCTTTGCCCCTTCCAAATTTGAATTACCTACTCTTTCCACTAGTTCTATTCTCAACTTTTCGTTCATTTTTTTAAATGATTTTGCCAAATCTATTTTTTCCTGCATCATGGCAACATTGTCCGGACCAGTAACCAAGGTGCTAACCGGAAGTGACCATACAAAGTGAATGGCCTCTTGGACACTGACGACTTTTGGAATAAGTTTGGGATTGTTACCTTTTACATGGTGGGTAGCCCCACCAAAGAAACCACCATTTGAAAGTGTTTTCATAGCAATGATGCCTACATTTCGCTCTATAAGAGTAGGCATTACATTATTAATAAAACTCTTGTAATTTGGATCGAAACAATTTATGGGCATTTGACAAGTTTCCAAAATATTGGTTTGTTTGAGCATACGCTTATGGGCATTAAAGTCTGTATGTCCAGTAAAACCTATGTGTCTGACCTTTCCCGATTCCTTGACTTTTCTGAAAACCTCCAGCACATCCTGATCGATTCTGGTATCTACATCTTGTGGATTTCTAATGGAATGAATTTGCCACAGATCGACATAATCGAGGTTCATTCTTTTTAGTGAAAGTTCAAGTTCGGCCAGAGCTTTAGCCCCGTTAGTAGCTGTGGACTTTGTCATGATAAAACAGATATCACGATATTTTGGCACAAGGTATTTGCCATACCTCTCTTCAGATTTACCTCTACCATACTGGTGTGCGGTGTCAAAAAATCTAACACCCCCGTTTATGGCACATTCTATTAATGCCTCAGCAGTTTTATCACTATTTCCAACAGCGTCAGATATATGCGAACCTCCAAGACCAAGCATCGTAACTTTTTCTCCGGTTTTACCAAGAAATCTTTGCGGCAACAACTCACCAACCCTGTCAGAAGATAGGTTAACGCCATTTACCCCTTTAAAAGGAACAAATATTCCAGCAGTCAAGGCTGCCAGGGTTTTTAAAACTTGTCTCCTGTCCTTCATAATTTTTACATTTGGTTTCTATTATAAAGCTAACTTTTTTATTTCAATATTTCTTCATAAAATGAAATAAACCATTGTAGACTTAATATACCATAGTTTTCATTGAAACTGATAGTCTCCTTTTGTTCTATGACGTCCCCTATCATATTGCTTTCTATGATGCTCCAAATATCCATTCTCCATTTTTTCTGTTATTACCAAAATCATCATTCAATAAACGGTTGTTTGATAGCTTACTAAATTTATGCTTTAAAAAGCATCGAAACCAAATCAAGAAAAATACCTTAAATGCCAAATAAATGGTATAAAAGATTATCTTTAAATAATCAATTATTGTTAATGAAATTAGGATAAACTAATCTGAATATACTTTAATGAGGCATTTGAGACTTTTATTTGCGTCTATAATTATTGCATTATCACCTTCGTATGGACAAGAATATCCTGACAACTCAAGTTTTATAGAAGTTGATGCGCATGTTACTGATGTGAGTAAACAAATGATATTTCATCCGGAGTTGTTAACTAAACTACTTACAGAAAATCTGGACAATGATTTTGAAAAGACCAGGGCCATTTATGTTTGGATCGCAAGAAATATTGAATATGACATAAACGCATATATGAAGGGAAGAATTGACTCCCAGGAAGTCTTTGACGTGTTGGGGAAAGGTAAGGCAATTTGTTCAGGATTTAGTAACCTATTTAATTATTTGTGCCAACAAGCAAATATAAAAGCTGAAATTATAGAAGGTAATGCCAAAGTTTTAGGATATCAAAACAATGCAATTTTCACCAATTTAAATCACGCCTGGAATGCCGTTAAAATCTATGAATCATGGTATCTTTTGGATGTGACGTGGGCAACAGGAGATCCGTTTCTATTTAACAAACTTGATAAAAATGTTGATCTAAACGCATATTTTTTGACCCCTCCCGAAATATTTATAAAAACACATTTACCCGCAGATCCAAGTTGGCAATTGATAAAAGATAAAGTTTCAATAACTGAATTTAAATCGGGAGATATTAGAAATTCAAGTTATGAAAATAAACCAAACTATTTGCCCAAGAATTATTTAAGCATGAATGAATTCGATAAAAGTATTTTTAATTTAAAAAGAAAAATAGAGTTTAATCCAGAAAATGTTGGTTTCAAAAAGGAGTTAAGTTTTGCCTATATTTTTAAAGGCATTTCCTTGACAGATGAAATTTGGAAAAAAACTTTCAACAATCTTATTGATTCATCTGAAGTGTTTTGCTCTAATTTTTATGCTTATATGGATTCAGCTAAAACTACTATATATTCTTTGGACAATTCAAATAAGCTATATATAATAAAAAAAATAATGTATGAAATAGAATTCCAAAAAGGTGTTTTTAATTTCGAAATTGGTTCAGAATTGTATATAAAAGGTAATAAATCCAAGATAAATTCTGAAGTAGTAAATAGAAAAAAAGAAAGCTTTCTAAGTACATCAAGTGACTATTTTCACCAAGTAAATCCTTCTTCAATTTATTATAATAGTGCAAAAGAATATTTAGCACTCATCAATGAAATGCTTTAGAATTTCTTCGTTCGATATCTAAACTTTTTCAAGTTTAAAATCCAAATAAAAATCTACCTCTTTTCCGTGTTTATATCAGCAATGAGATGAGTAATGGGATTATATTGTTCAAATTTAACTACAAACTTAGCCAACTCTCTGGTCATTTCTTGAATTTTATAAAAACGAACATCAACACCCGGGAGACCAGATTCAATTGAATTTCGCACGATATACTCTAATATCAATATAAATGGCCCCATTTAGGCACACCGGTACATGTTGGCACAAGCCACCCCCAACATTTTCTGACTTGAAAATAAATCATTGTATTATAATTCTCAGCCTACAATGCTTTTATCACTTTGAAAGGGAAGAGTAAAATTCCTCCAACAATTTTAAAAATCAATTCAATTGTAAATCCAAGGATTTTAAATGGAATGAGAATGATCCAGGTAAACAGAAACAAGAATAAAAGTACAATAGCAAAAGGCCAGCATATTGTAAATAAAATACATAATAGCAAAAAGGCTATAAGAGTTTTCATCAGTTTACAATTTTAAAGTTTGCTATTTCATGGGGCATATAATCTTGCCCTTATTTGCATACCTACTGTAGGCAAGTCTTTAATTTGCTCCGGCCCTGTCTGCAGACAGGCAGGCATGCCGGTTTCATATTGTTCAATTATAACTATCCTACAACAATAATTAAGCCTTATCCATAACTTACAGGATTACAGAAAGTTGAGAAAACAGATTAAAAAATCTGTGCAACTATCGAACAAAATTGTGTTCTAAAATGGACATCAAATCTCAATTATACACATTTGTAATATCATTACTGATGGAATGTCAGCGAAATAAACTCCAAAACATTAGGCAATGAATCGCGCCAGTAGCTCCAATTGTGCTCACCGTCCCTAATTCGAAACTCATGTGGAATACCTCTTTTTCTCATGGCAATGTGGATCAAAGAATTTCCTTCGTATAAAAAATCATCATCTCCACAATCAATATACCAATGTACAGATTTTAGTTTTTCAATGGACAAAGAATTTACCAACTCCAGGGCGCTATATGATTTAAAATAATTCTCCTTTTCTACTTCAGAATACTGTCTGTCATCATATCGTTTCAATTTATCCTCAGCAGCTTCTATGGAAAGAGGACCTGTACTTGCGCTCAGTGGGCAAGCAGAAGAAAAAAGCTCGGGATGATGTAGCGCATACATAAAAGAACCTCCACCGCCCATAGACAATCCGGCTATCGCCCGATATTTTTTTTCTCCTTTTATTCTGTATTTCTTTTCCACATGAGGTATTAATTCCTTGAAGAAGAAATCTTCATAATCCCAATCTCCATTAGGGGCATTGAAATACCCTTTTCTCCCCGTATTGGCATCTGGCATCACAATTATCATCGCAGTAGATTTCCCTTCAAGAATAGCTTTATCTACTATGTGCAGCACTTCTCCAAATTGGATCCAACCTGTTTGATCGTCTCCGCTACCGTGTAGCAAGTATAACACGGGATAGCTTCTTTCAGATAATTCATAATCTGGCGGTAGATAAATAGAATATTTCCGCTCACCTTTTAATATTTCACTCTTTAAAGAAAGATTGTCAAATGTCTTACCATATTGGGCTATTGCTATTGATGAAGTGAAAAGAATTGTCAGAAAAAAATAAAAAGTTTTAGAATTCATATTGATTTATATTAATGGTGAATTTATATCCGTTTTAGTCTATGAAGATTTAAAATTATCTAATTATTAGAACAATACTATTGCTCCTAAATAAAAATTACCTTGGATACTTAATGCTTATTCAACTCTGAGTATTTAAATCAATATAATGATAAAGTGAGCTTAACTGATATTAGTGAACTGTACTATATAGTAACGCTGTAAAGATCTTAATGAATCCACCAACAAAGTAGCTGTATAATACTTTGTGACAGTGGGTCATTTACAGTGTTTCATAAAAATGATTACTACAACAATTTTATAAAGTCTTGACTCATCTCAATGTTCTCTGAAACAGTTCAAAAATTCTCCGATACTCATCTGTCCAGCTGGAAGCTTCTCTAAATCCGTGTCCTTCCATTGGAAATATAGCCAATTCCCAATGTTCCTTTTCCAGCTCAATCAGTCGTTGCGATAGACGCACGACATCCTGAAAATGTACATTGGTATCAACCATGCCATGCAACATAAGTAAATTTCCTTCAAAATTTTCGGCATGATAAATCGGCGAACTCCGGGCATAGGCAATGCTGTCTTCAACCGGTGTGTTCAAAATGTTAGAGGTATATCCATGATTGTAATGTGCCCAGTCAGCAACAGATCGCAGTGCTGCTCCACTTTCGAATGTCCCCGGAGCATTGAACATGGCCATTAGGGTGATGAATCCCCCGTACGACCCACCATAAATTCCAAGTTTTTTAGCATTGCAGCCAAGCTTTTCTACAAGATATCTTGCACCATCTACCTGGTCGTCGAGGTCTTTACCTCCCATGTA
>CAYREN010000384.1:0-5056 GCA_964423255.1 uncultured Roseivirgaceae bacterium
CATTTTCCGATGGACTAAACAGGTGTTCAGCTTTAAACCCCGGCTGAAGTTTAAGCTTATCTAATTTAGGGTTTGGGGGTTCATTCTCCTGGGAATTATTACAGGCGGAAGCTAACAGAATACAAACTAAAAGAAACGATGTAGTTTTTAAAGATTTCAGGTTCATAGGATGGGGTTTCAGGATACTATAATGCAAGATAATTTTTTTTGCTTAATAAACCCTAACCTGGACAAGCCAGAACCAAAGAGGAAAATAAAACATCTCCTGCAGATTAAGCAGAATTTTGCTGATTTATTTCTGCACCTATTTGCGTTACCTGCCTGTCCGCTAGGCTGGTCTGCGGGAACTAATTTTAAATTGTGCCAAAAAATACACGCCCGCCTTCCGGCATCGTCCAACCTGTTGTATAAAAAACTTCCCCACTTATCGAATTACGAAGCACTATTTCCTTTTTTGTGAAACCTCTTCGTTATATTGGGGAAACATTTTATACAACGATATATAGTTAGGTGCAAATAAAAAAATAAAAGATATGGCAAATAAGATAGGTAATTACTGTGCGTTTTACGTCACACACTTTGGAACTGATTCAAATCTGGCAGCCCACGCTGTAAAAGATTTTTTCTATTACAATATGCTTAGAGCCTGGAAAGGCAAGGACTCTACATTCCCTTTCATTGATTCGCATGCTAAAAACTACAATGTACGTGACTCCAGTGATTGGGAAACAACCCTAAAGCCAAGATTAAGAGACCGAATTAACAAATCTAAAAATTTAATTTTTTTCCTTAGCAAGGATACGAAAAACTCGAAGGCCCTCCGTGAAGAAATTAATCACGCAATCAATGTGAATGAAATCCCAGTGATTGTTGTTTATCCAGATTTTAAAGAGAATAGTGACATTATTAATTGTGGGTCAAATACCATTAAAAAGAAAATCAGTGATATGTGGAGTCAAGTTCCGATTTTCAAAGTTTCTAAATATAAAGTTCCCATTTTACACATACCTTACCAGAAAAAATTAATTAGACAAGCACTCAACAATTCGGATTTTAGGTTTTCAACAAAAACAAAAGAAGACGATTATTTTTACATTTGCTAACCCCTACTACCATGAAATACTTCTTCAATTCAATTATAAGTAAAGCTTATTGGCGGTACATTTTTTCTCTTGATGGATTTAAATCAATACTTGCCATTTTTGGATTGTTCTGGCTAATTGTAGAAACTTTGGATTTCTTTAAGGTTTACACAAGAGACCAATATGGAGCCTATGCTTTTCCCATTTTCATACTCCTCTCAATTGTTATTTCCATTCTTCTCAGAAGACCTATTAAAACAATCTCGATTGCCTTTTCTGAATATGATTTTAGTATTGATGTACGCATTACAGATTTATTTGAGATGAGTGGAGCAACCATGATTAGCACAAATACTTTATTTGAGGCAGACGTTGCCGGGGGAAAAATAGCAATTGATAGTCTTCAGGGTCAGTTTACAGCCCGATACTTTACTGGTAATCAAATTGAACTGATTAATAAGGTTAGTGAAGAACTTGAGACTACTGATATAACTTCTCCTTACCCTATGGGAACAACAATTCCAATACATACTCATGGTAAAACATTTTACTTTACGGCAATGGCCGTGATTGGAGAAGGTAGCAATGCTTCATCAACTACAGCAGATGTAAAAACCGCATTAAATGGATTATGGAATTATGTCAGGGAAAATGGTGAACTCCAAGAACTTGCCGTGCCAGTAATTGGAACTGGAAGAGGTCGAATAAAAATGTCAAGAAAAAAAATGATTGCCTTAATAGCAGAGTCCTTTGTAAAAGCCACAATAGAAAACAAATTCACAGATAAATTAATTATTACAATTCGCCCAGAAGATGCTGAAAATTTTGGGATTAACCTTTACGATATTAAAGACCATTTATTACATGTATTGAAATAATAAAAAGCCCCTAACAATTAAGCTACAATGATGCGAAGAGGGTTTCCGTTTATTGTATGTATGATTACATTTTGGCAGATAAATTGGACGCCTACCTTTGGTAGCGGTGCTTGCACAATTAAGCCTGGGGCAATATCCTTCCTGTACACCAAATAGGTGCATATTTAAAAAAAATTCATATTTATAAAGCATTGGGTAAACCATAATTCGGCGGTAAATAGATTGTATTAGTCAGTCAATGCTCTATTGATGCTAAATGAAATCCAAACAAATTAATTGAAAAAAATAAATAACGCTCTGTAATACGTAATATAAAAAACTGGACAGTAAGTGGTAAATATGAACATTTTAGCATAAAATAATCGGCGTAGTAAATTGAAAGTTTGGTATTTCAAAATGCCCGAGATCTCACTTCATATACCTGCCGATGCTTTATAATAATAAGAAAATCATTTTATTGCACAACACTCTATAAGTACGTATATTCGTACTTATTTATGAGCTTTAATGAGTAACATGATTGCTGCAAATTATTCAGAATTTAGAACTGGACTAAAAAGTTATTTAGACAGTGTGGAGGATGATAATGAAACCTTGATTATTAAAAGAAAAAGTGGAAAAGGAACTGTTCTGATTTCGCTTGACGAATACAATTCAATTATGGAAACTTTACATCTTTTAAGTTCCAGGAGAAACGCTGACCGATTATACGAGTCTATTCAACAATTGAAATCCGGTAAAACTATCAGGCCCAAATTAGACATTTAATATGGTTCTTACATTTACCGAAAATGCTTGGGAAGATTATACTTATTGGCAAAAAATTGACAAGAGAATTATTAAGAAAATCAATCAATTAATTAAGGACATACAACGAAATCCTTTCGATGGAATAGGAAAACCGGAACCTCTTAAATATGACTTAGCCGGTTATTGGTCTAGACGTATTGATCACGAACATAGACTTGTTTATCAAGTGATTGAAAATGAATTATTAATTTATGCTTGCAGGTTTCATTACGATTAAATGAATAATTGAATTCATATAAATAAAATGGGAAATGTCATCCTGAATTAATTTCTGGATGCCTGTGATAGGCCGGCAATGCTTGTACTCCATAGTCCTCGGGCTTGTCCCGGGGCCTGTTAGCTCAAAGCAGAAAAAAAATAGCACTTTCCAACCCAACAAAAAGCAACAGCCTGGTGTTTAGAAGTATTTTCTGGGGATTGGGTTGAAATGCTATTGTGAGATCATTGCTTAATAGCCGACAGATACCGGAACAAGTCCGGTAAGACGAGATAGCTGGGGATTCTGCAATGCTGCGGTTCGATGGTCCCCGGACACCGTTCCGGGGCCTGTTGGCCCATAGCCAAAATCCCAAATAACCCAAACCAATCCAGCGAAAAGCAACAGCCCTTTCTTTCAAATGAATTCATGGAAAAGAGGAATGTTTTTTTGTGATGAGATTACTGTAAATAGCTGACAGATACCGGAACATGTCCGGCAATGCTGATAATGCTAGCAATGCTCACCCTCGATAGTCCCCTGAGTCCTCGGATTTATTCCGAGGCCTGTCAGCAAATAGCAGTAAAACTAAATAGCGCTTACCAATCCAGCAAAAAAGCTTCACCCCTGTTGTGTCCTATTTCAAACAAGCACATCCTAGAGAGTCTCCTGTTTGCATAAGTTTTACATTTATGCCGCAATGATAATGCAATTATATCCTCAATTGTTTTTTAGCCATTTCATATCTAAATCATTATTGATGAATAATAAAAAATATTACAGAGTTGAAGTCTTGGTTTCATTTTTTTACTAACTTCAAAAAGAATAGAGAAAAAAATATTTGTTGAAATCTTGAGGTAATTTGTTATTTAGAGATTGCAAGAAAACTACCTCAAATGTCATGCTCAGCTTGACTGGGAATCTCTAATTACATATTTGCCAATTCACCATTCAATTTGATATAAATTAGAACCCAACATAAAATCAAAAAACATGTATAATTCATTTGTTAAACATCATTTACAAAATTTATCGACATCCTTAGCGCTGTTCCTGTTTGTAATACTGGTCGGTTGTCAGTCTGGCAAGAAAGATAAAAATTCTATGGAGACGAACGACCTTTCTGACCAACCTGCTGCTGACCCAGATATTAATACCATTGCTGATCATCTCATTAAGGTAAGAAAGGAAGCAGGAGCATCAAGAGCATTAGCTACCAAATATCCAAATCTTGATCTTAAAGATGCTATTAAAATCCAGATGGCCATGTTATCAAAACTGGAACAACAAGGAGAACGTGTTGTTGGGTGGAAAATGGGAGGTGGGTTAAAAAAAGATTTTAAGCCGGGCTTTGGTTTTATGCTGGCCACAAATGAATTTCAATCTGGCAGTAAGGCCATCAGTGCTTTATTTGCAGATGGCAGTCCTCTGGTAGAAGCGGAAATTGGTTTCGTTTTAAAACATGATTTACCAGGACCTACTGTAACTCATGAGGAATTAATTAATGCGATCGATGGGGTAGGGGGCTTTTGTGAATTGATATCAAATAGGACTAAAGGGAGTTCTGATGATACCAAACCAAGCTTCGAGCACGTGATGGCAGACGGTCTTTCGCACGGCGGTTTTATTAGACCTAAAAAGATTTTTAAATTAAATGAGGTTGAATTTGAAAATGAAAACGGTAGCGTAGGAATTGATGGTGAAATAATTTCTGAGGGAAATTCTAATGAGATCGATTTGATAAAATCAGTCTTGTACCTTGCAAATAAATTACCTGAGTATGGGAGATATTTACATGCCGGTGATATAATTATTACTGGATCAATAGTTAAACCTCCAGCAGCAAAGGCAGGTGATAAAATTGAAATATCTTTCTCCTCATTTGAAAAACTAAGCCTTGAACTTGAATAAATAAAACCAAAGTGTTTATTTTTTAAGACTTCTACTCGATATGAATGTAATAAACAAAGTATTCTTTATTCTGGTCATTTCATTAATTGTTGTTATAGCTGGCTGCGGAAGCAATGAGCTTGTAATATATGTTTCTCCGGATGGTAATGATGATGCAAAAGGCACAGCTTCAAAACCGA
>CAYREN010000385.1:0-5029 GCA_964423255.1 uncultured Roseivirgaceae bacterium
TTTATTTTCGCATCCTGCAAATAATAGATTGATGGATATGCTTAGATATATAAATGGTCTTTTCATAAGATATATGGAAAATTTTCTACGATTGAATAAAAAATGAGATTTACTCTACTTGGCCTGAATAATTCATGAATATAAAAATCATACTTTTCAAAGTCCAATTGTGCTAATAATTTTATATGATTATCTGTATTCTTTCCTCAATTAATTCCATCTAAAGGAAACTGCTGTGATCATTAATCTGTCAAACACGTCATCCAATTCTTTTTCAAATTGCTGACGATATTTATGCTTTTTGAAATTATCATAACGCTCTAATTGCAAAAAATTAATTTTACTTTTGATAGATAAAATCAGAACAATCATTGAATCAAAAAAAATCACACAAAATATTAAATTCAATTTCATAAAAAACGAGAAAACATCATGATTTCAAGTCGACGATTTTTTTTAAAAAGCAGTGCATCTGCTGTTTCATTTCTAACTTTGACCGGATTTCATGGCCTGGAGTCAATATCATCCGATACTCCATTATCAGAAAAGCGATTCTTTTTTACTTCGCAGGGTAAAACGGGGATGATGAATGCTGATGGAACCGGTTTGCGCTATTTGACTTTCGATGTACCCAACCAGGCAACCTGGCAACCGGGTGGATTTTTTCCAGATGGGCACCGGGTGCTTATGCTGAGTATGGAACCCCGGAGAGATGGTCCGGGCAAACCTTTTAACGAGTATTATCATACCACGCCAACTCATATATGGATCCACGATCTGGATTCCGGTTCACTGAATGAAATCGCTACTAAAGAACGCCTGGCACCATTTACTACACCTCAATTATTGCTTAGTGACGGGCGTATGTTGATTCAGGTGGTCAGGGATAAAGTACCCCAGACCTTTAACATAAACCTTGATGGCAGCGACCCGCGCCCATTTACGCAACCCGGCGAAGGTATGCCATATGGTCTCAGCCTGAGCCCAGATGGCAACCGTGTGGCTTATCATCTGGCTACATCCGGAGGTTATGAAATTCGGACAAGCGATGTGAATGGGAACAACATATCCCTGGTCATAAAAAAAGAAGGCCATGTATATTTTGCTCCGAGGTGGTCTCCCGATGGAAAGTGGTTGATTTTCCAGGATTGTATCCATGAGGAATACCCGGGCCATGACTGGTCCGACCTGGTACTGAGTCGCCCCAATGGAAGCGATCACAAATATTTAACCAAGGGGCAGCCCCTTTGGTTTGCTGCCACTTACGGATCACCCGGCAACCGTGGGAGCGGGTCCAACGTACCCATCTGGTCGAAAGATGGCAGCATCTTGTTCAGCCGGAGGTTACCCCACTCGAAAACCGCATGGGAATATCAGAAAGACCATGTTGACGTGGACCACTTTAACCGCCAATTTAAACCTGACCTTGCACGGGGTGGTACAGAGATCTGCCGAATGGATTCGGATAACGGAACCGTAACACGCATTACACAATCTGATCCGCCGGTATGGGATTTCAGACAGGTCGAATCTTCTGATGGTAAACATATCCTGTTTTGTCGTGCAGAGACAGGCGGAACATCGGGGTTATGGATTATGGATTCAGATGGGTCGAACCAAAGATTACTTACCCACGGGGTTGATAACCTTGGTGCAGACCATCCCCGATGGATTCCCTGAGGCATTCATTGATGGAAACGATATAGTTCCGAAAGAACATGTCAAATAATTAATTCTGAAGAAATAGACAGCAGTATGTTATTCAAAAATTTAATTCTAATATTTGAGAATTCAGGATATTATTTAACAAAAGGCAAAATCGCCTTTATTGCATATTAGGATAAAAACGACAAAACAATTACTGTAGTTTTAGCAAATCACGGAATCATCAAGAAAACTCAAAATACTCTGGAAAAAGAAATCAATAAAGAAATAGAACTAATGAATAGGTATTTTAACAAGAAAAAATAATAAATAGGAAGACATATAATTTTGATGAAGCAAAAGAAAAATATCTCGGAAAAAGAGGAGCAGATAAGCGAGAAAAAATATGAGCATGAATTAAAGCTGATTTAACTGGAGAAGCAATTAAAACTGTAAGAAAGGAATGGAATTTGACTCAGGAACAAATCGGAAAACTTGTCGGAGTTCAATAAAGACAATTTTATAGATTGGAAAACAATCTAACTGATACACGATTTGAAACAATATTGAAAGTATTTAAAAAATTGAATGCGAAAATAAATTTCAATGTGAAACTAATAAATCAAAATGTGAATTTGATATAGATCGAAAAATCCACTTCTATAATAAAGTAGACAGATTAAGGCCAATTGACCGTGAATGCACCACTGCCTACTGCTGGTCATTGCAGACAATGGTCGCCCTTTTGTTTTAAAAATCCACTCTTTGTCTAATTAGATATTTTATTCAATCTTTGAAACATCTTTCCCTTTTTGAACCCTTGTAGTTAAATTGTGGAAGCATTTTATACAACGTTTAGAGTTATAGTGCATTTGTGACAAACCATAAAATATAGAAGAAAAATATGAAAATAGTCCAGATTTTAGATAAAATTGATGAAAACCAATTATTTGTTCCTGCATTTCAACGGGAATATGTTTGGAAAAGACCAGATGCGAAAAAATTAATTTCTTCCTTAATCAAAGAATATCCAACTGGAACGATGTTGACTTGGGAGACAAACTCACCACCGGAGATAAAAGGAGATTATAAACACACAGAAGAGAAAGGTTCAGTAAAGTTAATTCTTGATGGCCAACAAAGAATAACAACTTTGTATATGTTAATGAATGGTACAATTCCACCTTATTACACAGCGAAAGAAATCAAGAATGATATTAGAAATCTTTACGTAAATGTTGAAACTTTGGAACTCGAATATTTCAAGAAAACCATAATGGAAAACAATCCATTATGGGTGAATATTACAAATATCTTCAAAAGAGAAATCAATGCAAGAGACATAACTGATAGATTAGAAATTGAAAATAATGGAGAAAGACTCCCAAAAGAAAGGGAAACTATTATTTACAATAATATCAGAGCAATTGAAAATATTGAAAGCCGAGAATTTATTGAGCAAATAATTCCCGTAAAAGCAACAATCAAAGAAGCAATAGATATTTTTATATTGTAAATGCAAGTGGCGTAAACCTTACTGATGCTGAATTAGCACTTGCTCAAATATCTGGATATTGGCCTCAAGCAAGAAAATTATTTAAAAACAAAATAGAAGAGTTGAAAGAAAAAGGTTGGGTATTTAATCTTGACTTTATCGTTTATGTATTACTTGGTGTAACTCATAATATTGGGTCAAAAATGGAAAAACTACATTCTCTTGACAACAAGGACAAAATAATAGATGCTTGGAATAAATTAGAAAAGAATGTGCTTGACTATACATTCAATATTTTGCAAAGCCAGGCGTATATTGACCATACAAAAGAAATTAATTCTGTTTATGCTTTAGTTCCGATAATCACATATATTTTTAACAAGCCTGACACTAAACTGAATGAAGAAGAAATTAAAAAAGTTGTTAAGTGGTTTTATTATTCACAATTAAGACAAAGATATGTAAGTCAACTTCCTCAAAAATTAGATAAAGATTTAAGTATTGTTGCTAAATCTGATAACCCTTTTGATGAATTACTTGCTATTATAGCAGAAGAAAGACCACTTGAAATAAAATCAAGCGAATTTATTGGAAGGGGCTAAGCCACCCTCTATTTAGTCTTATGCGTTGGTATTTTAAAAGTAAAGGTGCAGTTTGTTTGGGGACAGGACTTAAATTAAGAAAAAATATGGGGAAATCATACGGACTTGAAAAAGACCACATTTTTGCATATTCTGTTTTGAGAGATAGTGAATATTTTGATATGGACAATCGTTTTGAATATGCTTTAGCTCAAGAGATTACTAATAGAGCCATTTTAACAGAAATTGAAAACAGAACAAAATCTGCAAAATTTGCTGACAATTATTTAGAAGGTGTTAAAAATAGATTTCCAAATGCTATTAATTTACAATGTATTCCAGAAAATAAAGAATTATGGAAGTTAGAAAATTACGAAAAATTTCTTGATGCAAGAAGAACCTTATTATCAAATGAACTCAACCATTTTTTAAACAATATTTCTATCACTCCAGATAAAATAAAAACGGAAAGAGATATTACAGAAATTATCCTATCAGGAGAAAATGGATTCTTGGAATTTAAATCTACTCTAAGATGGGATATCCGGGAAAATACAATTAATAAAAAAATGGAAGAAATTATCTTAAAAAGCATATCATCTTTTAGTAATGGAGAAGGTGGAAAGTTACTTATAGGCGTAAAAGATGACTTAGAAATTATAGGGTTACAAGATGATTATAATTCATTGAAAGTTGGTGACAAAGATAATTTTGAACTACACCTAAGAAACTTGATAAATAATGCTTTTGGAAAAGAGTTTGCAACTTTCTATTTAAAAGTGAATTTCCCACTTATTGATGAAATGGAGATCTGTGAAATTGACATAGAGAAAGGGAATAAACCATTATATCTTGAAGTAGCAAATAAGAATGGACAAAAACAAAAGAAATTTTATGTCAGGAGTGGAAACTCTTCACAAGAATTGGAAATAGATGAAGTTGCTTCTTATGTAAAAAACCGTTTTGAAGCGATTTGAAAATAAGTATAAAACACTACAACAATATATAAAATCAAATTTAGGAGGGTCCGGGGTATCCCACAATTTTTCTCCATTTGTAGGAAACAATCAGGGAAATCGCCTTTAAAACTATAAAAATACAGTCCCTTACTTAAAGTCATTCTGGACTTGGTTCAGGATCTGTATAATTTATCAATAGATGCTGAATCTTATTCAGCATGACTAAATAGTTTTAAAGGCGATTTCCCTGAGGAAACATTTAGTTATAATGTCCTGATATTTTTAAATCTTATCGTTATCGTCTTTTTAGTGTTGGTTGTTGTGACTTTACCGGTTTTTTGTAAAGGCGT
>CAYREN010000386.1:0-5016 GCA_964423255.1 uncultured Roseivirgaceae bacterium
TATTAGCGTACCAGCAAAGCGACAAAGTACCTATTGCAACTCACGATGCACCGGTACCTGTATCAGATATTCCAGTTAAATATGATGCGGCAATGGGCTTGGAGCAAATTGCAACCCAGAAATGGCTCGCACTTTTTCCAGATGGTTGGGAAGGATGGGCGGATGTTCGACGTAGAGGCCTGCCAAAAATGTATGATCGCATGGCTTCTGAAAATGCTGATGTAGCAGCAAACGAAATGATGCGCAGAGCAGAATTTGTAAGTGGAGAATACGAAACCAATGGAGATGCAGTTGCTGCTGCAATCTCTAGTCTTGGTGGCGCGGACAAAGGAAGTACACGACTTTGGTGGAATCCTGCTCCCTGATAAAATATAATATTGTTATTAATTAAAAAAAAGACAGGCAATTGCCTGTCTTTTTTTTGTAGTAGCCTTGAGATTCCTATTCTCTTAATTAAATTTGCTACTAATAGTATTAAAGCAAATAATTATTAAACTTATTGTGATTAGAAATACTGTAAATGCATTACTCTTGTTTTTTTGTTTAGGTTTTTTTATTTCCTGTACAAATGATACAAGTAAACTCTTCACATTAATGTCTCCTTGGAATACAGGAATAAAATTCAAAAACACAATAAAGGAAACGGAAAGTTTTAATCATCTTGAGTACAGTTATTTGTACAATGGAGCAGGAGTAGCTATTGGTGACGTAAACAATGATGGATTGCCTGATATTTATTTCACTGGAAACTTGGCTTCGTCTAAATTATACTTGAATCAAGGAGGATTCCAATTTGAAGATATTACGGAGAATGCTGGAGTAAGTGCCAAAGAAACATGGAATAACGGAGCAACCATGGTCGATGTCAATGGTGATGGATTTTTGGATATTTATGTTTGCAGTTCTACAGATGGGAGGCCGAAATATAGAAAGAATTTACTTTTCATTAATAATGGAGATTTGACATTTTCAGAGAAAGCTCAGGAATATGGTATTGAAGATCCTGCATACTCCACACACAGTTCTTTTTTTGATTATGATAAGGATGGTGATCTCGATTTATTCGTAATCAATCATTCAATTGATCGATTTGCTATGTTTAATGAAAAGTCCTCAGGATATAGAAAATTGTCAAACCCAAAATACGGACAAAAGCTTTTCAGGAATGATGGAGATTCATTTACTGAGGTAACTAAAGATGCGGGTATATATTCTAATGTTATAAATTTTGGTCTTGGCATTGCTGTATCAGATTTTAACAATGACTTTTGGCCAGACATTTATATATGCAACGATTATTTTGAAAGGGATTACTTGTATATCAATCAAAAAGACGGAACATTTTCAGAACAATTAGAATCCTATTTTAGTCATATATCTTTTTCTTCCATGGGCTGTGATGCTGCCGATATTAATAATGATGGATTTATTGACTTAATTTCACTTGATATGCTACCGTCTGGTAATACGAACCAAAAACTTGTAGCAGGCCCCCATAATTACGAAAAATATAAATTAGTTGAAACTAGAGGGTTTTATAATCAAACAACACGCAATATGTTACAGTTAAATAATAGTGGTAAATATTTTTCTGAAATAGGACAATACGCTGGTGTGTTCAGCACTAATTGGAGTTGGTCATCTTTACTTTGTGATTTTGACAATGATGGGTTCAAGGATTTATTTATAAGTAATGGGTATGGTAAAAATAATACCAATATGGATGTGTTAGCGATGCTATTTAAAGATGCTCAGAAACAGCAAACTGGAGAACAGGGGATGAGTGATATGGAAATTATCGATAAAATTCCAGCAACTATCCTTAAAAATTATATGTTTAAGAATAACGGAGATCTTACATTTTCTAATGTAAGTAGTGATTGGGGGTTCGATGAAGAAACACTTTCAAATGGAACGGCATATGCAGATCTTGATAATGATGGTGACTTGGATTTGGTGATTAATAACCTTAATGATTATGCTTTTATTTATAGAAATAATGCTGAGACAAACAATAATCATTTTTTAAAGATCAAACTGATTGGTAGTGGTCTTAATACCGGAGGAATAGGAGCAAGAATTGATATTACTTGCGCAAATGAAATTTTTAGCCAAGAGTTTTATCCTTCAAGGGGTTATATGTCTTCTATGGATCATGCTTTGATTTTTGGACTTGGTAAGGCTGAAAATATTGATAAGCTGAGAATCATCTGGCCAGACTTAAGGGAACAGTTATTGACAGAAATTGAAGTTGATCAGACAATCATTCTTAAGAATGATGAAGCAGTACTAAAGGAAAACGTGTCTGAGTTAAAAAAGGAAGTGATTTTCGAAAAAATAATTGATAATCCACCATTGCGCTATACACATCAGGAAAATAAGTACATAGATTTCACGAAGCAACCCTTACTGCCTTATTTGCTTTCAAACCAAGGGCCACATATGTCTAGTGGTGATGTTAATAACGATGGTTTGGTTGATGTTTTTATTGGAGGAGCAAAAGGTTATTCAGGGAAATTGTACTTACAGATGGAGGATCATTCATTCCAAATCCAGAAAATGGAATGTTTTCAAGGAGATGCGCAAAGTGAGGATATTGGTGTTCTTTTTTTTGATGCCGACATGGATAAAGACCTCGATTTGTATGTAGTGAGTGGGGGCAATGAATTTTCCGTTACTTCCCCAGAGTTGCAAGACCGTCTGTATCTCAATGATGGCTCTGGCTTTTTTTCATTGTCAAATGATCAACTGCCTAAAATGATTACTAGTGGATCTTGCGTCAAGGCAACTGACATCGATAATGATGGTGATATTGATCTTTTTATTGGTGGGAGGTTAACACCCGGATTATATCCGGTAGCGCCTAGAAGTTATATTCTTGAAAATGATGGAAGTGGAACTTTTATCGATGTAACAAAGGAGAAAAACAGCAAATTGTTAAGTCCGGGAATGATCACAGATGCGATTTGGTCAGATTTTTCGGGAGATGGCCTGCCAGATCTAATCATTGTTGGTGAGTGGACGGCGATCAGGCTTTTTCGAAATACGGGAAAAGAATTTATTGAGATTGATGGTCAAGAATGGATGAAACATGCAAATGGGTGGTGGAACAGGATAAACCAGGGAGATTTTGACAATGATGGAGATATGGACTATGTGATCGGAAACCTTGGTTTGAACTCTCAGTTTAAAGCGACTGTGAATGAACCAGTTAGTATTTATGCTAGTGATTTTGATAATAATGGATCTCTGGATGCAGTGCTTTGTTCTTACCTCAATGGTAAAAATTATCCTATATATTCAAAAGATGATCTTGCCTCACAAATAAAAAATATAAACAAACGATATCCGACATATGAATCTTTTGCCGATCAAACAATATCTGATATATTTTCAGTGACTGAGCTTCAGGAAGCTTTGGCATTAAAAGCTAATAATTTTGCTACAAGTTTTTTGAAAAATAATGGGAACAATCAATTCGAACTTTCACCGCTACCAATGGGAGCACAGTTATCTCCAGTGTATGCGATTAATTCAAATGATTATAATGATGATGGAAACATTGATATAATTCTTGCAGGAAATTTTTATGGTTTTAGGATTGATAAGGGACGATATGATGCAAATAAGGGATTATTACTTCTAGGTGACGGGAGAGGAAATTTCGAGGAAATTCCTAGTATTCAATCTGGTCTGTTTATTGATGGTGAAGTAAAAGATATTTCCGAGTTACAGTTATCTACTAATAATAAGGTGCTGTTTTTTTTAATTAATAATAATAATATTCAAAGTTATAAATTTAAAAAGCCATAAATTATTTGTATGAAAAAGAGAATATTGTATTTAATGTTAATTATAGTTATTTGCGTTTCTTGTAATAAAACAGGTAACAAGGACTATTCTTTAAGTGAGGAGGAATATACTAAATTGGGAATTCCTGAATCAAATAAAATATGGTCGCTAAATGATTATTCAAAAGCATTCCAATTTCTTCTTAAATTGAAGTATGACAAGCCATTTACATTACCCATAAAAGACAGTAAAAAATCAAAAAAATTATTTAATCGTATGGTTAATGTTGAAAATATGTCATACCTAAAAAATGATTCAATTCCACTCTACGAAAAAGCACAATTACTTAAGCAATATTTACAAGTTCAAGGAGAATTAATTGACCTTTATACAAATGTTCGTATGAAGAAACAATACTATAACCGTGAGTTGGTTGATATCTATATTTATGGAATGCAAGTGACACAGAAAATGTTGAAACTTGCCAATGAAATTAACAATTCTGATGATCCGGGGGATATAATGATGCAATCAGGCTATCAAGCTATTCAAATGTTACATTTTTCTACAATCATTGATGCCCTAAATGAGCAAAAAAACACCTCAAAATACTTTGAAAATGACCTTAAGGTTTTGTCAGATAGCATTGTCGACCCAATACTCAAAAATAGAGACTGGATAATTAACGATAGTTCTGCTACCAATAATTTGAAACAAGCATTAATTTTAGTTTTGGATAGTACTTCCTCTGAATATATTAAAAATAAATATAGCATGTTGATGGAAAGACTATAAGCTATGATTTTTGTGGAAATAGTTTTGAAAACTGTTAAAATCCTTCTTTTCACATTAATGCCTTGAATATAATTGTGATGTAAACATGTACCAATAAATTATCGTAAAATTAATTGAAATATAACAATATGCCAGAATTCAAATATCAAAAGCCATTTCCAGTAGGAGAGGACAAAACAAAGTATCGCAAATTGTCTTCCGACTATATTTCAATCATCAATTTAGAAGGGAGAAAGATATTGAGGGTTGATCCCAAAGGGTTGCAATTGCTGGCGCAAGAAGCCATGGCAGACGTGGGTTTTTACCTGAGGGCCTCACATTTGGAAAAATTATCTCTTATCCTGGAAGATCCAGAAGCCACAGACAACGATAGATTTGTCGCACATACATTGATTAAAAACCAAGTTGTCTCATCTGAAGGACAATTGC
>CAYREN010000387.1:0-5005 GCA_964423255.1 uncultured Roseivirgaceae bacterium
TTCTGCTTTTATACTAACAAAACAACTCTTTTCTTAGATCGAACTCAGGTTAGTAGTTCTCAGATATAATTTTAGCAAAGTGAATGATTCATGATAATTAAACATTCATCTCTTTGTATATCTGGTACGATAGTAAATTAGTGTGGCAATTACTAAACTCATTCACCATTTTCACTCCTCTTTTTCCTTTTTACTACGTTAAAATTTTCAGCCGTAACGATGCCATGCTTTTAATTTTTGCCTTGTACAAAGAAAAAATTGTAGCAATAATTTAGTAATTGGCACACTAGCCTAAGAGGAAGTCTCTGTATGTGCCGAGTTGACCGGAATTGTTAGCGATTGCAAGGTGTTGTGGGTGGCTGCAAATCTGAAGAAAGTCATTTATGCCTGCTTAAATTGACTGGGCATTAAGTCTAAATACATGTCATTTGATCCACATAAAACAACAAACCAAACATAAGGATGATAATTTCAAATTGGATGATTTATTTACATCAACAGTTCGATACTCTGTTCAATGATTAATTTTTACGAAAAATTTTTATGGCATTTTCAGAAGTTAATTTAGCCACTTCATCAATCTCACACTCTTTCAATTCCGCTATCTTAGTTGCAATAAGGTTCAGGTATGAGGGTTCATTTCTCTTTCCTCGATATGGAGTTGGCGTTAGATATGGACTGTCAGTTTCAAGTACGATATTTTCCAATTCTATATCTGGAATTACTTTGTCCATTCCCCCATTTTTGAAAGTAACAACACCTCCAATTCCCATCAGAAAGTTAAGATCAATTATCTTTTTTGAATGCTCCTTATTTCCAATAAAACAATGAAATATCCCCCTCAAATTACCATCCTGATGCTTTTTTACTAATTCTATTGTCATATCAATCGATGATCTACAATGGATAATAATAGGTAATCCTAAATCTTTTGCCCAGTTTATTTGCGATTCAAAAGCCAATATTTGTTCATTCAATTTTGACTTATCCCAATGTAAGTCAATTCCTATTTCTCCGATTGCACAAAAACTATGCTTCTCAAACCATGACTTGATATTATTAAGATCTTTATTAATATTTTCATTTACATAACATGGGTGTAGGCCGATCATAGAATAACAAAAACCTATATATTTTTTTTCTATTGAAAGCATACTCTCAATTGAATGCAAATCAATATTGGGCATAAAAATTTTTTCTACCCCTACCTCTTTCGATTTTTCTATTATCAAATCTATATCGTTCTTAAATTCAGGAAGATATATGTGGGCATGCGTATCAATCAATTTCATTTTTCTTAAAATTATTTTTTTAAATACTTTAAAATCGGATTTTACAACTTTACAAAATGGTAATGTACAAATTTTATTAATGCTACAGAATGTTCACAAATAACCAATTCTGGTCTGTAAATAGATGGAATACTATTTCCTGTAAACTGATATTACTTGACATAAGGTCATTTTTAAGCATATTAGGATTATTTAATCACATGGAATTAAATTTTTTAAACGTGAAACCCTTATCTTTAAAATGTTTCAAAAAACGTGGGAGCATGTATTTCAATTTATATTCTGCGTTGTAATTATCATGAAAAACCACAATCGACCCTGATCTTGTTTTCTCTTTGATTTTCGACAGACTTATTTCTGGTGTATGATCTTCCAAGAAATCATATGCCAAAATATCCCACATTATTATTTTGTATTTATCTTGGAGACTTTTGATTTGACTAAATGTAATTTTTCCATAGGGAGGCCTAAACAATGGCATTTCATTTAAATTTTGATGTGCCAAAATTACCTTTTGACATTTTTCAACATTTTGGGAATAAGTCAAAGTCTTTGTAGACCAACCTTTCAAATGATTGTTTGTGTGGTTTCCTACAATATGTCCTTTTTCAACTATTCTTTTACAAATTGAAGAGTACTTCAAAATATTTTCTCCAACGCAAAAAAAAGTCGCTTTTGCATCATATTCATCAAGGACATCAAGTATATGATCTGTTAAATTTGGAATTGGACCATCGTCAAACGTAAGGAAAATTTCTTTTGAATTGGTAGGTATGCTCCAAATTAAATTATTTGAAAATTTTTTAAAAACCTTTGGCGTTTTATAAAAATGCGGCAATAGAATTTGATTATAATTATTTCGACATCACTTTACAAGTCAGAAGTGTGATATCATCCTTAAAATTATTTTCTCCCTTAAAAATTTTCATAGCATTTATAATCGAAGAATTCAATTCTATTGGTTCCTGGTCAATATTATTTCTTACAATTCCCAGTATTTTTGATTCACCAAATTCCTCACCATTGGAATTTGTAATCTCCGTAAGGCCATCTGTATAGCTGCAAAATAAAAATTCATCAATATTTTCGATTATTCCTACATTCAAAAATGGAAGTTCCTTAAATCCACCAAGAACAGTTGATCCTTCTTTCAAAAATTCTATATCATTTTTGCCTCTTACTAAAATAGGTGGGTTATGGCCTGAATTTACATATTTTAACCTTTTAATCTTTTTATCATAAATAGCTATAAAAAACGTAATGAAATGCTGACCCTCAGCGTTTGACATCACAAGATAATTAAGCTCAGTTATTATTTCTTGAAGAAGGTTTGTTTGCCTTGAAAGTGTTCGCAGTGATGCTTGAAAATTTGACATTAATAATGCAGCTGGGATTCCCTTTCCAGAGACATCTGCAATACAAAACAATATTTGATTCTTTCCGATATTTATAAAATCATAATAATCTCCACCAATACTATGATGTGGCTGATAAAAAGCAGCAACTTTTATTTCGTCATTGTCCGGGAGTTTTTTTGGAAATAAAAATTTTTGCACATTTTCTGCAATTTTCAACTCCCTCTTTAACATTTCCTGCTCTATCTGCTTTCTTACAAGTTTTTTGTTTTCTATGGCTACAATGATAATATTGCTAATGGCTTGAATGAAATCGGTATTGATTTCTATGTTTTCTTTGCTTTCAAACCCACTGATAAAAACAAATGCCAGCTTTTTCTCTTTATGAGCAATTGATACAACTTTCTGGAATTCATTAAAGGGTGAGGTTTTATATGGAGAAATTTTTTGAATGTTATTGCAATTCAGAAATCTATCCTCAAAATTTTGTCCTGAAAAGTTAACCTCAGTACCAAAATTAACTTTGCATTCCCATAATTCATCTAACACATATAGCGCAAGCTTTTTTATTTTTAAGTTACCACGAATTGTGAAATTGTAAATTTTATACAAAGACTCCTCTGACAAATTATTGTTAATTGCCTGTGTCACCTCCAGTAAGGAGTTTAGCTCCAATTCCTTTAAATCAAATTTAGCCTTTAATGCTAAGTCGTTCGTCATTAATCTAAAAATGTTTTTGGGTCATAGGCATCTCGAAGCCCATTGCCCAACAAATTGAATGATAATACTAAAATACAAATCGCCAAGCCAGGAAATAAAATAAGATGCAAACTATTTTTTGTTCCAATAGCTTGAAAACCTTCAAATATCATCACTCCCCAAGATGGTGTGGGTGGCTGAACCCCTAAACCAAGAAAGCTCAAACCAGCTTCCAAAAGAATTGCAGCAGCAAAATTAGCTGTAGCGATTACAATCAATGGCCCTGCAATATTGGGCAATATATGAACAAAAACTATCCTAAAATTTCTATTACCAAAAGCTCTGGCAGCCTCAAGGTATTGCTTTTCTTTAATTGTCATAATCTGTCCACGCATTACCCGCGCAACTTCTACCCACATTGTGAGACCAACTGCAACAAAGGCCACCCATACTCCCCGGCTTTGCAATGCCATACTTATTGATATTACCAAAATAATTCCAGGGATTGACCATATCACAGACATAAACCAAAGTATAAACATATCAATTTTTCCTCCGAAAAAACCGGCAATAGACCCAAGTGACATACCCAATAGCATGGAAATCAGTACTGAAATGGTGCCAATGGATAGCGATATTCTGATGCCAAATAACAGCCTGCTGAGCATATCTCTTCCCATTTTATCTGTACCTAACCAATACTTTCTTATTTCAATATTATTTGCCAGAAACTCTGCCAATAAATCCTTGTACAAAATAACTTCTTGCCTTTCTGAGAGGTTAGTGTATTCTATTGTTGTTTCCCCTGAACTGTTTTCAATTATTTGATAATCATTTTGATTTTTTGACTTTACAACATCAAGTAGATTATACTCTTTAATATAATTCAATTTCCCAAATACGCTTGCTTTAACAGTGAGATTTTCAATCTTATAAGCCGTAATGGGAACAATCATAAATTGGCTCTCCTGACCATAAATTATCTTTTGGAATGCGTTGACCTGATCAATTTTTCTATTCTTTCTTATTTTCAGAAAAGTCACTTCAAATCCAGGAGCTTGTTTTTGTATTTGTACTGCACCATCATTTACATCTGGTGTACTGTCTTGCATAACTAAATAACCAAATAAGGAAATTATAAATGATGCAGAAATTACAAAAAGTCCAAACATGGCTGGCTTATTTTGTATAAGTCTGTTTCGGAGGTAATAACCTGGAGTTTTAGCGTCTTCGGAGAAATCGCTCATCAATATTTACCATTATGAGCCAGAAGCCCTTTTTTGGTTGCAAGATAGTGATAATTACGATATTCCTTTTCAAATAAAACAATATCAAACGCTATTTCATCTGTTGGGGAATTATAACAATTTATCCAACCTATCAATAGCAAATCTTTAAGGGTAGATTTTAGTATTTCATCTGTCAAATCAATTGATTTTTCTAAGATTGAGTATGGAACAATAAAATATAGTTCATCAATTAAATCAAATTCATTATCGCTCATCATATTTACAATAATCTATGTTTTGTACGATCGGCCCTTCCATTTGTAACTTCCCAATTGAACTGAAATTCCAATAATCAAAGCATAAAAAGGGTAAAGTATTTCACTAATTAAAAATGAAAAATAATCAAATTTCAATTTACATAAATCCATTA
>CAYREN010000388.1:0-5005 GCA_964423255.1 uncultured Roseivirgaceae bacterium
GTCTACTGACAAAGGCAGGTTTATCAATAAACCCAGTAGCAAAGTGCTTAATTCTAATAAAATGAAACTATTAATATCATACTGAACCTGCCTACTGCAAGTAGGTTTATTTCAGCATCTGTTAAATTATAATATGGAAAATAATTAGAACTAAATATTTATAATCACTTCATCCAATCAATGATATTGCTATAAATATCTTGACCTGATACTTGACTTGATTGTTGTAAATTTCCCATCGCACCATCTTTAGAGTATACCGACTTTGGATACTTCATATGAAAAGAAATATTACTTTCTTCTGCTGCAGCCCCATCACTCGCCATTGGATTGAGGATCAATATTTTTCGTGGACTTAGCGCAGCAAACAGATCAGCAATTTCATACTTTTCTATTGCTCCGGCTACTGTTGAGGGTATGAGTGCAGGAGAATAATTTTTGGCAAGCGCAATATCGCCAAAGCTTATGAAGGGATTTATAAAACAAACTTTTTGAATAGATTCATCAAAAACAGCCGCATGCAGCATCTCACTTCCAACAACTCCGGAAGCAATTGCTGAGACAGTTTCGTATTTTTTAAAATTGATTTTGGCGAAATTTGCAATTCTGATGATGTCTTGTGCTCTCATTCCCACGATTGATTTATTGGTAAGTATACCAGCAAACCATTGGTTAAATGACGTATTATCAATATATGCATCACCCTTCAAATATCCTGGCCCAAGACTACCAATGCCAGGGACATCAAAAAGCAAAACTGAATATCCCTGCTTTATCATTGCTTGAATTAGCAAGCTATCTTTTTTTGCCGCATGATTCATCCCTTGTTCATTTAAAAATAAAACTACTTCATTTTTACTGTTTTCCACAGGAATAAATATGGCTGCAGGTAGCATATAATCTCCACTGCCTGGGATCAGATATTTTTCCAGTAGATACTCTTTATTGGCATATCGCCCTGAAAATACAGCAACCCCAAAATTATTTGGATAGGTAAACCCCGATAACCTTTTAGCTTCTTTGGCTACCACGGTGGCATGTGTGTCAATATCTTCTTTGTCTCTCTTAGATTTTAATAATTTGATCTGATTTTCTACGACTTTTTTATTAATAGAATAAATCGTTTCCCCGCCCAGTGACGTTATAATTTGCCCAGTCTCTGTTGCCCACAGTTCTTTTTCTTCAAAAATTTCTACTTCTATATCTTCGGAACTTCCCGGGTTGTCAAGGGAATTTTGAAAAAATGCATACATGGCTTCCCTGTTTTTCTTGGTGGACATATGAACATCATCGTCCTCAACCATATTCATTTCATCAACTTTTCCCAATATTTTATAAAAGTTCTTCACCTCACCATATGTTTCTCTTGCCCCCTGTATGCTAAAAAAATCTCTTGTGGTTGTCACCATCAATGTTGGTTTGGGAGCTCGGACCTCCAAAAGATCTGCATGGTCAAGCCCTTCGCTAATCATATGGAAAATATTTTGCTCAGCATCTTGAGGCCCTATGGATTTTAGCACATACTCCATACTTGTGATAAAACATTCTGGTGCTGCGGCCAGAATTCTCTCGTCAATGGCAGCTGTAAATGCTGTCTGGGTTCCACCTCCGGATCTTCCTGTCATGCCAATTCTATTGGGGTCTACCTCTTTGCGAGTAAGTAAATAATCTACACATCTTATACCATCCCAAACAAAATATTTGGTAGCCGAATACCCTGAAACATAGCACTGAGCTCCGGGATAGGAATGCTCGATAGTTGCTCCGAATGGAGATTTGCCTTCTTTTTCATTATAATATTGCAAACGTTCTCCCTGGCCCACCGGATCAAATGCTAATACTACAAAGCCTTTTTTTACCAAATTGATAATTATATGTTGGTAAGTTTCGCTACGAAAACCATTGGTCGTATGTCCACTAGCATAAATGATTGCAGGTGCTTTGCCTTTTCGTTTAGCTGGCACGAGCAGAGCAGCGGTAACATAATATCCGGGCATTGATTCGAATATCACTTTTTCAATGCGATAATCTTTTTTCTTTATAATACCTGTGACCTGAGCATTTAATGGAGTTTTTTCAGGAAAAGGACCGATAAGTTCATGTAATTTTTCTTTTACAATTTTTTGTCTTTCCGTTACATCCTCAATTGTTTGCAATTGAGCGATGGTATTTTTTCTGTCTTTTAACTGCTCAAATGCAAATGAACAGGAAGTTTTATACATGGCGTTTTCAGCATCAGAATAGTACTTCCAGTAGTCGAATAGGTTGACGTCATCCTGGGCTATCAAAGGATTATTGAAAATTAAAAAAAACAAAAACATAGGAAGTATTATATTTTTCATTGGGCTATTATCCATTATAAGTAGATTTGTACGAAGATCATTGTTTAGCTAGCAAGTTCAACAATATTATATAAAGAAATACTATGCAATTAATAATTCTAATCGTGAAGACGATTAAATGAATTTGATAAAATTGAGTCCACTCTAAAAAGTAAGAATTCGTAATGGAGAGGATGGCGAAGAAGGATATAGCAATCTCAATAATCTGATTTAATTCGACTTATTGCAACCGCTTCAGTTGTGTCTCTTTGTCAATGATGCATTTGGTAGTTTTCGGATTGGAATTATAATTATTTCCTCAGATTCCAATCAAGTTTAAAATTAAAGAATATTGGGCTGATTTATTTGATATTCTTTCTTTCCTTTGCGGAAATTTTACAATTAAAAGTATCAGTTTTATATTATTCAATTTCTAAGCAGGTCGATGAATAAAGATCAAAAAAGTAATTCTAAAGAAATTAAAAAGCCATCATTGAATTTTATTGAATCCATGATAGAGCGCGATCTGAAAGATCCACTTCATGCTCGCTTGACAGGGATTCAGGGAGATAAAGTGCTCACCCGATTCCCACCGGAACCCAATGGATATTTGCATATCGGGCACGCCAAGGCCATAAGCTTAAGTTTTGGAATAGCGCAAAAATACAATGGAAATTGCAATTTGAGATTTGACGATACAAACCCGATAACAGAGGAAGATGAGTATGTACAGGCCATAAAAGAAGATATAAGCTGGTTAGGATATTCTTGGGCAAATGAGAACTATACCTCAGATTATTTTGATCAATTATATGCCTGGGCAGTGAAATTAGTGAAAAAAGGAAAGGCCTACGTCGATGACCAGTCAGCTGATGAAATTGCTGCTATAAAAGGAACTCCAACAAGACCCGGGGAAAATAGCCCTTTTAGAGATAGGCCTGCGGAAGAAAATTTACGATTGCTGGAAGGCATGAAAGTGGGAGAGTTTAATGATGGAGAAAAAGTGCTGCGTGCTAAAATTGACATGGTCTCACCAAATATGCATATGCGAGACCCGGTCATGTATCGCATAAAAAAGGCAACGCACCACAGGACAGGAGATAGTTGGTGCATTTATCCAATGTATGATTTTGCCCATGGGCAGTCAGATTATATTGAAGGCATTACACATTCACTTTGTACGTTGGAGTTTGAGGTACACCGGCCACTTTATGATTGGTTTTTAGATCAGATTCTCGAAGATAAAAATGGCTACAGGCCTCGACAGACAGAGTTTGCCAGGCTCAATCTCACCTACACCATTATGAGTAAAAGGAAACTTCTTCAATTGGTGGAAGAAGGTCTTGTATCGGGTTGGGACGATCCAAGAATGCCCACAATTTCGGGAATGCGACGCAGAGGATATACTGCCGCAGCTATTAGAAACTTTGCCGAAAAAGTGGGTATTGCCAAAAGAAACAATGTAATTGATGTCGCCTTGTTGGAGCACAGCGTCCGTGAAGATCTGAATAAAGTATCACAGAGAAAATTTGCAGTACTTGATCCGATTAAAGTGATTTTGACCAATTACCCAGAGGGAAAAGAAGAAGACATGATGGCCGTGAATAATCCTGAGGATGAAAATGCCGGCAAAAGACCAGTGAAGTTCAGTAGAGAATTGTACATCGAGCGTGATGATTTCATGGAAGATCCACCAAAAAAATTCTTTCGACTGGGGCCAGGCAGGGTTGTAAGATTAAAATATGGTTTCATAATCAAATGCAATGAAGTAATAAAGGATGACGCAACTGGCGCAATCAAAGAATTGCATTGCGAATACTACCCTGAATCCAGAAGTGGGTCAGATACAAGTGGTATAAAAGTGAAGGGAGTAATTCACTGGCTCTCAGCGAAGCATGCTATTCCTGCAGAAATCAGAATGTACGATAGACTTTTTATTGATGAAAACCCATCAGGGAATCAGGACAAAGACTTTAGGGAATTAATCAACCCAAAATCATTAACCATTGCTAAACATGGAATGATAGAGGCAAGTCTAAGAAATGCCAAGCCTCTGGACCATTTTCAATTTGAACGTAAGGGCTATTTCAATGCCGACCAGGATACAAATTCCGAAAAACCTGTTTTTAACCAGACGGTCACCTTACGAGATAGCTGGGCTAAATTTGCTAAAAAGTGATTTTTTAATGACGATAGAACGGCATAACGTTTATAATGTAAAAAAGAGGCTATCATATTTTCTTATCGTTTTTGGTGGAGTTTTGCTTACAATCAACTTTTTGACATGGATTAATACAAATTTAACAGAATCGGTATTCAGTAATTGGAATTTATTATCATTCACCCTTCAAGGAAGTATATTTATCTTTATTGGATATTGGAATCTTCGATCTGAAAAGTATTTTATTGAATGGGACAACAAAAAAATAAATTACCTTTTGCCAAAAAGTAAGGGCGTTGAATCAATAACTATTGCTAAAATTAAATGCGTTACCACAAATCTTTTTGAGATTGATATAAAACTTGAAAACTCCGAAAAGACAATAAACCTCGACAATGTTCAATTCAGGGAAATAAGAAAAATCAAAGAGAAATTTGAAGGAATAAAAATGGCAATCAACAGGAATAATTAAAATGGTAGTTGAGCGTTTTACGCTTTCAAATCATCCTGATAAAACTTATTC
>CAYREN010000389.1:0-4992 GCA_964423255.1 uncultured Roseivirgaceae bacterium
GAAAACAACACCTATCAATATAAAATAACAGCTATAGGGACTAATAAGTCAGAATCTTTAACAACGGAGATTACTACCCCGGATATTGTCACAGCCCTTGAGGATAGTTATTTTGATAATGAAGTGAAAATCATTCCTAATCCATCCAGCGGAAATTTCAGAATTGTTGGTTCCGATGACATAATGAAATTGGAGATTATTAATCTCACAGGTAAAAAAGTATGGGAAAAATTCAGGACAGGATCGACTGAATCAAGTCAATCATTTTGTACTGGACTTTCCAGAGGTTTTTATATATTGAATTTCATATCAATTAATAAGGCATACAGTCAAAAAATCCTTATCAAATAAAATTTGACTTAGTCCAGAGTCGGATCAATTACGCATCATCAACCATTTAAACATTATTTTGTAATTCACTTTGGCTCCATGCATCAGAATGCCAATTCGATAAATTCTTCCGGCTAGCCAGGTAGTAAATATAAATCCTGCTACCATGCAAACCATTGAAAGCACAATTTGCCATGCCGGGGGATCGAAAGGAATTCGCATCATCATTATTACCGGTGATGTAAATGGAATCATCGATGCCCAGAATGCCAAGTCTCCATGAGGATCACGGATAATTGCAGCAAGTAGCATAATAGACAATATCAGGGGTAAAGTAATTGGCAATTGAAATTGCTGGGCGTCTGCATCATTATCTACTGCCGAACCAACAGCGGCAAATAAAGCGCCATAGAATAAATAGGCTGCCAAAAAATAAAATAAAAATGTGCCCAATATTAATGGAAAATTGATGGTATCTAACTTTTCAAAGATGTCAGGAAGACTTGCTTCAGGAGCAGGCGATAATTGATCACCTTGAGCCAATTCAATTTGTTTTGATTTAGAAATATCAACATCATAAAAGACCAATACTCCTTGATATATGATAGTCGTTAATATAACCCATAATAAAAATTGGGTTAGCCCAACTGCTCCAATACCTATTATTTTACCCATCATAAGTTGGAATGGCTTTACAGATGATATTATTATCTCAACTATCCTGCTGGTCTTTTCTTCGATCACAGCTCTTAATGTCTGCACGCCATACAAGAAGATAAAGAAGTAAATCAGGAAAGCAGCAATATAGCCCACCGCTGTAGCGACCATCACATCTCCTTCTTTTTCGCCACTATCGGTAATATTTATAACATTGAGATTTACAGTTGTTTTTATCTTCTCAAGCTTTTCTTTATCAATTCCCGAGCGCTCAAGTTTTATTTCCTCTATTTCATTTCGCAATATGCGTTCTAATGAAGCTTGAATTTCGATGCTGGGATTTTGCTCAGCATAAAAAGTTATTCCTTCATTGTTATCAATATCCAGTTTTGGGATAAATAGCAATCCGTACGAATTAGTAGATTTTAATTCTTTCTTAGCATTGTCGAGAGTGCTATCAAGATACCTAAAAGAAACAGATCCTGCTCCATCAAATTTTCCAGTGAAATATCCGCTTTCATCCAGTACCTCAATTACCTTTTCATCACTTTCTCTAGAAGCCAGCCAAATAGGTACAACAAATACCAGCCCGAATAAAAGTGGGCCGACAATACTCATAATAATAAATGAGCGCTTTCTGACTCTGGTCAGATATTCTCTTTTTATAATTAATCCAATTTTATTCATAATCACCTCCTTGAACTTTTGAAATGAAAATTTCATTCATATTTGGAATTTTTTCAACAAAAGAATGGACCTCGACACTATTAATAAGTATTTTCAAAAGCTCATTTGGTCCCTTACCGTTCGTAATTTGAATAGAAGTTTTATAAAACCCATCTTCTAATTGTTCCTGAGATTTCAATTCAAATCCATCATCTAATTTATCCATCAGATCTTTGTGTTCTACCTCGTATGTATTCGTTCTAAATTCAGCTTTGATGGTTTTTTTAGACCCTTCAAGAATTTTTTCTGCTTTGTTTATCAATACGATATGATCACACAACTCTTCAACAGATTCCATACGATGTGTAGAAAAGATAATGGTATTACCAGCTTTAGCAAGATTTAATATTTCATCTTTTATAATGTTTACATTTATTGGGTCAAATCCTGTAAAAGGTTCATCAAGTATTATCAGACTTGGTTGGTGTAATACCGTTGCGATGAATTGAATTTTTTGTTGCATTCCTTTTGAGAGATCCTCTACTTTCTTACCCCACCATCCAGCAATTTCAAACTTTCTAAACCAGATTTTTATTTGCTCCATGGCCTCATTTTTTGAAAGACCTTTTAGGCGCGCAAGATAAAGCAAATGTTCTCCTACTTTCATTTTTTTATACAAACCACGTTCCTCTGGAAGATAGCCAATGTTTCTGATATGGGACGCATTTAAAGGTTCATTATTTATCAAAACTGATCCTTGGTCTGCAGCAATTATTTGCGTAATAATTCTAATAAGCGTAGTCTTTCCCGCTCCGTTGGGGCCTAACAACCCAAAAATGGAACCTTCGGGAATTGCTAGACTTACATCATTCAATGCTTTAAAATCTCCATAGGTTTTATGGATGTTTTCTACTGTGAGAATATTCAATGGTTGAGGTTTTTAATTTTTGTTGAATGAAGAATTATTATTAGTAATTATAAATGATGTTGGCTAAAATTAAACAATAACAATTAAACCACTTTAGAATAGCTGCATTTTATGGAGAGAAAATTATTCTATTATTTCTCAATTATAGTTTGTGAAGATAATAGATTTTTTTTTGTACTTAATGTTTAGCCGTTTTGAAAACAATGGTTCCCACAGCCACATCAACATCAAAATTTATACTATTGGCTTGATTTTTATCATATTCAGGGGAGGTGAATATTTGATTGGTGGATTTTTCATAACCCCTTGGGAGTTTTATTTGACATAGCGGAGAGTCATTTATATTTATTTTAACAGGGATGTTATTTGAAGGTAAAACGATTTCTAATTTCCCAGCCCCAATAGTTGCCCTTACATCAGTATTGATAGTTTTTGCATTCCCAAAATCCATTTTCACTTTTCCAAATCCAACATCGGCAATAATTTTTGATGATCTGGATAAATGCAGGTTGTTTGCTTCAAAAGATCCCATATCTACTTTTATTAGAAATGTGTCCATTTTCACAATATTTCCAATCTCATTATTATAATTTACCACTACATTGGCACTACCTGTATTTACTTTTAATCGCTCTATGGATAATCCCGTAAGATCGATATAAGAATCTCCAATAGCATAGTTGAGATCAAGATTTACCGGTTTTAATTTTGATATTGTTACATTCCAGATATTGTCATTGTTATTGGAAGAGCTGAAGTTTATTAGTTTTGTTGAAAAAGTTGAGCTAAAATAACTACTATTATCATCCCTTAAAGTTACCTGAAGTAGTTTTACTCCCTCGACAATTCTTTCCTCAATTATTGGTTTTGTCGTACTGGCCGTTTTACAATAAATTTTAATTATTTCCTCTTCTTTACCTGATTTTATTATACACTGGCCGTTTGTAGCATTTAAGGAAAATTTTAGTTTTTCAAAATTGTGATCGTTTGAAACAGTATGGGAGTTTTCTATTTGAGCCTTTATATTATATGTAGTAATTAATAATACAATTGAGATTAGTAAAAGGGCTCTCTTCATAACACCAACTACGACAAATATTGATTAAAGGTTACATTTACCTTTATTGTTATTTTAATATGAAGGATTAATATTAGCGAAAATATTTTTAGTAGGTATGAAAAAAAAGCCGTTTTAACGGCTTTTAGATTTTTTTTTAAATATGTAAAATTTAATTTCTCTATTGATACAAGAGGAGCATTAAATTTACTTTAAAAAAATTCTTTCATTCTATCAAAGAATGATCTATCATTTTTCCCAGGTTTAGGGGTAAAATTTGGAGACCCTTTTAACTTTTGTAAAATCTCTTGTTCTTCTTTCGATACCTGTTTTGGAGTCCAGATATTTACATGGATCAATTGATCACCCGAACCATAACCGTTAATGTCCTTAATTCCTTTACCCCTCAGTCTCAAAATCCGACCAGATTGTGTTCCTTGTTCAATTTTAATTTTTACTTTTCCATCTATCGTAGGTACTTCAACGGATGTGCCAAGTACCGCATCAACAAAATTAAGATGTAAATCATATACCACATTGTTGCCCTCTCTTTTGAGAAATTCATCAGGTTTTTCTTCAATTAAAATCAAAAGATCACCGGGAGGGCCTCCACTTGGTCCATTATTTCCTTTACCCGACATAGAAAGCTGCATGCCTTCTTCAACTCCGCCAGGAATTTTCACATCAATTATTTCTTCTTTTTGCTGAAGTCCACTATTATCAACTCCAGGAGGGCGCCTGTCTATATTTTTTCCAGAGCCGTTGCATGAGTGACATGTAGTAGCGGAAACCATCTGGCCGAGCATAGTATTTACTACCTTTCTCAATTGCCCTGTTCCTCCACAAGTTTGGCAATCTTTATAACTTACGCCATCAGCAACTACCAATCTGTTTACCTTGATTTTCTTTTCAGCTCCATGAGCTATTTCATCAAGAGTAAGCTTTATTTTTATTCTCAAATTAGATCCACGACGTCCGGAGCTTCTACCTCCGCCTCCGCCTCCGCCAAAAAAACTTTCGAATGGATTGTGTCCTCCAAATACATCTCCGAATTGTGAAAATATATCATCCATGGACATTCCGCCACCTCCAAAGCCTCCTGAACCGCGCATACCTTCATGACCAAATCGGTCGTACTGTTGACGCTTTTGATCATCAGAAAGAATTTCATAAGCTTCAGCAGCTTCCTTGAATTTCTCTTCGGCATCCGGATTATCTGGGTTTTTATCAGGATGATATTTTACCGCAATTTTCCTATATGCTTTTTTTAACTCATCCTTAGAAGAAGATTTTCCAACTCCAAGTATTTCGTAGTAGTCTCTTTTTGACATGCTTATGCTCCTAAAACAACTTT
>CAYREN010000390.1:0-4961 GCA_964423255.1 uncultured Roseivirgaceae bacterium
AATCATAAATGTAGAACTTTGCTGTTGCTCAAAAATAATCAATTCCTTTTTTGATCATGCCAACAATTAGGATACTTCTTTTTCCATTTGCTTTTTTATATAAGTTGATTACTGATTTCAGGAATTATCTGTATGATAATGCCTACAAAAAATCATATCAATTTGACCGGTATGTGATCAGTGTAGGAAACTTAACTGTTGGAGGGACAGGTAAAACGCCTTTTGTAGAATTGTTGATTGGAATGTTAAAAGAAAAATATAAAATAGCCGTGTTGAGCAGAGGGTATAAAAGAGAGACTAAAGGCTTTAGATTGGCAGGCTTGGATGACAATTCAAAAACGCTCGGAGATGAGCCATTTCAATATTTTACAAAATTTGGTAAGAAGGTCACGATAGCTGTAGGTGAAGATAGAGCAACCGCGATTGAGCAAATAATTGTAAAAAAAGAAAAGACGAATATCATCATTCTGGATGATGCCTTTCAACATCGGCGAGTGCGACCACAATTAAATGTTTTATTGAATGACTATTACCGACCTTTCTATGAAGATTTCGTTTTACCGGTTGGAATGTTGCGCGAAGCGAGGGCTCATGCCCAGCGTGCTGACATGGTAATTGTTACAAAATGTTCAGAGTGCCTTGATAAGAAAGGTATGGAAAAAATCGAAAGGCAAATAAGAAAATATTCAGGATATAAGACTCCAATATATTTTACAGGAATAAAATACCTGACACCACAAAGGATATCGGGAAATCAAAGATTTTCTGAAGATGTGATACTATTTACAGGAATTGCCAATCCCGAACCTTTAAAAGAATATGTCGAAAGGCATTACAACTTATTGGAGCATAAAAAATTTCCTGACCATTATTCGTTTACCAGGAAAGACATTATGGGAATAATTAAAACATTTAGAAAAATAAATTCAGAGAAAAAATGTTTGCTTACTACCGAGAAGGATATGATGCGATTGGTGAGTATGCAAGAAAATTTGGATCTTTTGGAAGAATATCCGGTTTATTATTTGCCAATAGAATTGTATTTCTTGGAAAATGGAGATTTTTTTGCAAAAGATTTAGAAAATAATATTGTGAAGGGCTTAACAAAACTTGAGAATCAATAATATGTTGGTGAGAATTGGGTTAACAATTATACTATCAACAATTGTTCTGGGAGCATTGGCCCAAAGTAAAATAGTTGACGATTCCACTAAGCAAGTTTACGGTCCATATACTACCTATTTTCATACCTTCGAAGATATCAAGTACAATCGTGACAATTTGCATCCAATAGATTCCACGATCGGAAATATGCACAACTTTAGCGAAGTAGAAAAATCAGGTAACAAATATCAAAGTCTTGGTTTTTTAGGAACTGCGATGAGGCCGGTTTTTTATAACGCGCCAACAAATGTTGGCATTAGGTCTGGTTATGATGCCTACATTCCCTACTATATCACTTCAGATCAAATAGAGTTTTTCGATACAAAATCACCTTATACTCCATTGGACGTTGTTCTTGGTGGAAATGGCAGAGCAGTAACCAATGTAAAACATACCAGAAATATAACCCCTTACTGGAATGCGGGATTTCATTTCAAAAAAATTAATGCTGACAAGCAAGTATCATCGTCCGGAAATGGTGATAATCAGACTGCATCTACTGCATATTATCTTCATACCGATTATCAATCGGAAGATGGCAAATATCATGGACTGGCAAGTTTATCAAGGATAAATCATAAAGTGTGGGAGCAGGGAGGTATTGTGATTCCTGAAGGCGACCCCATCAATTCCTATTTTAGTGATGAGGCAGATGTAAACCTCGATAATGCCCAGAGCCAGGATTTCAGGATAAGTATGCATCTTTATAATCAATATAAGCTAAGAAATGAGTTCCAGCTGTACCATTCGTTTGAATTTATTCAGAATAAAAATACCTATAAAAACATTCCTCTTGGAGCAGATGCAGACTTTTATGATCAGATTTTAATCAATCCCGATTCTACGACAGATCAATCTCAGACAAACCAGGTGATTAATGAATTCGGCCTGAAAGGAGATTATGCAAAAATGTTTTACAGCTTTTTTGCGAAATTCAGAAACGTGAAATATCATACCAATTATATTCCGAGTAGTCAGAAGTTTTTTGAAACCTCAGGAGGATTTAACCTGCGATATGATTTTGATTCCCTTCAAAATATTAGGGCAAGTGGAGAATATATTTTGGGTGGATACTATCGTTTTGGCGGATCTTACTTCATGAAATTTTTTACTGTAGAATATTGGCGTACACAGTCACGGCCTGCCATTATTGAAAATAGATATTTTGGTAATCACCATGAATGGAATAATAATTTTGCCACCCCTGCTTCCGATTTGCTCAAGGGTAGTCTGATCTATAATAATAAATTTTTCAGGATAGAACCATTTGCATCTGTGACCAATGTAAAAAACAACATCTACTACGATTATGATCAGACGCCATCTCAGGCAACAGGTTCAGCTCAGATATTGAGTTTTGGCCTGAACCTAAACCTGGCATTGGGCAATACGATCTTCTGGGAAAATGAAGCTATTTATACCCAAATCACTGGTGCTCAGGAAGCGGTAAATTCGTTCAGAATACCCGATGTATTTGTGAATTCAAAATTGTACTATAAAAGGCTCATGTTCACCAATAAAATGTTATTGACATTCGGTGCCGAAGCACATTTCAAAAGCGAATATTATGCACCGTCCTATAATCCCGTCATTCAACAGTTTTATTTGCAAGATGATTTTTTGATTCCTGCCTATGTGGTGGTGGATGCATTCTTAGAATTTCAGATCCAGCATTTTTCAATGTTTTTGAAATATGAACATGTCAACCAGCCTCCAAATAATGGATATTTTACGTTTCCACATTACATTGGCCAACCGCGAATATTTGATGCCGGGGTTCGTTGGATGTTTTTTAACTAGGGTCTCTTATTAAACAGGTCTTTTTTATAAAGTCAACCTTGCTTGATACGTATACCATGTAAATAGTGTAATGGTCAATATCAATTTCTTGGTACAAACCTTTACTTGAGACCAATTTAGCATTGTTGTAACTTGTAAAGTTTATTTTTCTAAAGATATGACTTTTGGTAGCGAACCATTAACTACATTTATGAAGGGATTATATTTCAATTAATAATTGTATTTAATGGAAAAAAATTTCTTAAATTCGAATTTAAGTGGAAAATATTTTACTTTATTCCATAATCTTCGCATTTAAATGGAAAAAAATTTACCGATTCACCTTCAAGAAATAATATTTGGTTCCTCGAATTCAAATGTTTCGAAAAAAATCTCAAAACTTGAAAGGGAAGGTAAAGTACGAAAAATTTCTCCTAGAATTTATACAGGTAATATTGAAGATGATCCAAAAATAATTATTCGAAGGAATCTATTTACAATTCTTGGTCATCTTTACCCTGGTTCAGTACTCAGCCACAGGTCTGCATTAGAGTTTAAGCCAACATCCAGTGGACAAATATTCCTTACATATACTTATACAAAAAAAATATTTCTTCCTGGTGTTACAATTAGAATTCTGGAGGGAAATAGTTCTATAAAAGGAGATAATAAAATTGCCGGTCAATTATACGTCTCCCAACGAGAGAGAGCCCTACTGGAAAACCTACAGTCATCCCGTAAATTAGGCCCAGACTCAAAAACAGTGACGGTATCAGAAATAGAAGAACGATTGGAACAAATCGTTAGAGTCAATGGAGAGGAAGAATTAAATAAAGTAAGAGATCGAGCAAAAGAGATATCAGTAGAACTAGGCATGAATACGGAGTTTGAAAAACTTCATAGCATAATAAGTGCGATCCTCAATACCCATTCATCTAATATTCTAACATCGCCAATTGCAACGGCAAGAGCTTTTGGTGTACCATATGATCCGTATAGATATGAACTATTTGAATTATTATATCAAGAGTTGTCGCAATTTGAATTCAAGTATTTAGAAGAAAGAAATCAAGACAATCAATCTTATAAGAATTTTGCTTTTTTTGAAAGTTATTTCTCTAATTATATTGAAGGAACTGTATTCGAAATTGATCAAGCTAAACAAATTATTAAAACGCAAACTCCTATTCCAGCGAGAAGTGCCGATTCTCACGATGTCTTGGGAACTTACCAAATCGTATCGAGCAATAAAGAAATGAATATTGTCCCGACTACACCTACAGAGTTAATAACCATCTTAAAATATAGGCATAAAATATTGCTTTCAGCCAGGTTGGAAAAGAATCCTGGAGAATTTAAAGATAGAAATAATTTCGCTGGTCAAACATCCTTCGTTGATCACAACTTGGTTGAGGGGACATTAATTAAAAGTTTCGATTTTTATGGAGCATTAAAACATCCTTTTTCTAAAGCCGCATATATCATGTTTGTTATTAGCGAAACACATCCATTCATTGATGGGAATGGTAGAATAGCTAGAGTGATGATGAACGCAGAATTGGTTTGCGAAAATCAATCAAAAATTATCATTCCAACAGTTTATAGAGAAGATTACATTTTGACCCTCCGAAAATTAACAAGACAAAAAGAACCGGATGCATTTATAAGAATGTTATCTAAAATTCATGAATTTAGTTCAACAATTACAGGTCCAGATATAATTGATATGCAGACAATTCTTGAAAATTCAAATGCTTTCTTTGAGCCTCGTGAGGGTAAATTGAAAATAATAAATACTCCCAAAAAATAAATATTTGGTCGGCTTTAAAAAATATGAAGAGTTCTCCAATGTTAAATATTAAGCTGTTAAATAAGATTTGAGACTACAAATAGTAAAATATTCACCAGATCAAATTATTAAAAGAAAAGCTATATATTCCTTTATGAACATAGAAGATTATAGATTTTATTGCCTATCAAAAAAGGGAGTAACTGAAGAAACCCCATTTCCGAAATTA
>CAYREN010000391.1:0-4920 GCA_964423255.1 uncultured Roseivirgaceae bacterium
ATGCCCTTGATTCTGTAAATTTGGTATCCGCTCAGGAACAGCAACATGCTGATCCAGTGTTCAAATTTGTCAGACTTTAATGGTTCTTTAAATTCAAAACTGTGTGCAACCAATTCGTTATGATGGTGGTGATGGTGCGGATTGAGCAATTTATTTTCAAGTTGATTGCCATCATAAGCCCTGAGATTTAATACGTCTTTTACTATATTTCCAAAACTACACTCATAAATTGGCGCTTCGGCATTGTACTTATTAATTTCATTTTTTGCTGCTTGCAACTGCGTTTTTGTTACGATATCATATTTGTTCAGCAATATCACATCTGCAAATGATATTTGTTTGTGAACTTCTCCGCGTTCTTCCAAGTTTTTGATAATATCTTTCGCATCTGCAAGGCAAATGGTGCCGTCGAGAAAAAACTTTGTTTCTTTTTTGCCTCCAATAAATGCTGTGGCAATGCCATCTGGTTCTGCGATGCCTGTGGTTTCGATAATCAAATGGTTGAAGTTGTATTCGTCACTCGTGAGTTTTTGGAGCAATTCACCAAGCTCGACATTTAGCGAGCAACAAATACATCCGTTGGCCATTTCAAAAATTCCGTCTTTGGCATTGACAACCAGATCCTGATCAATAGAGATATCGCCAAATTCATTTTCAATAATGGCAAATTTTTTCTCTGGATTATTTTCAATTAATCTATTCAAGAGGGTTGTCTTGCCTGCACCCAAAAATCCCGTAATGATAGTTACTGGAATTTTACTGCTTTTTGTCATGGTTGTGGTCTTTGTGTGGAACGGGGTCATAGCCACTTCCTCCCCAGGGGTGGCAACTACCAATGCGCTTGATTCCGAGGATAAACCCTTTCCAGGGCCCATGGGTTTTTAATGCTTCTACCATGTATTGCGAGCATGTTGGGGTATATCGGCATGTCCCTGGAAATAGTGGCGATATGGCATATTGATAAAATCGCACTAGCCAGATCAATAGAATTGAAAATATGTTTTTTTCTCTCAAATTACTCATGATTATTATACCGCAATATACTTGGATTGTTTAATTAAGAGGATGCGCGAATTGATAATTTATTTTCTGAACCCATTCATATAATTAAACCGTTTGCGTACTTTCTCATGTTAGTCAATTATTGATATAATGCTAATTGCGAATAAGACAATAGACTATTTAAAATATTTCATTATCTCATTAGCTATGAGTAAGTTTCCCTTTTCATTTGGATGATTTACTTGTGACATATAATTTGATATACGGTCATTAGAAATTGCAATCCGTTTGAATATTGAATAACTGTCAACAAGTCCAACACCAAATTTTTTTGATAAAGCTTTTATTTGCATAGAATGCATTTCCAATTCATTATTTGCTTTAAGAATATTAACCCTTTGATCTGCAGAAGGGGTTAAAAGAATCACTTTTACACCAATTTTTGAGGCAGCTATTATCATTTTTCCCCAGGCTTCTTTTGATTTATCAAGACCAATAGATCTATCATTTAATGCATAGTCAATAAAAAGGACATCAGGCTTATGAACCAAAACATCTGAATTAAATCGCTCTGCACCATGTATTGAATTTTCTCCACCAATAGCTGTGTTTATGATATTAATGACTGCATACGGATATAATGTTTTCAATTTTTTCAATAATTGATATGGATATGATTCTAGGGTATTAACAATTGGTGTTTTAAAATATCCCGCAGGAACTGAATGTCCATGAAAAACCAGATTTATAGTTCTGTTTTTAGGCCATTCCTTATTAAGTTCAATTTTGATATCGTCCAGATAATTAGCATAAACAGCTATCTTATTTTTATCTTTTGATTGACATGAATTCAAAATAACTAAAGCAAAAATGTAGCAAAGAAGAACCCTTGCTTTGTCACCTTGAACACGCCTCATGATAGGTCTGTTAGTTAAATATTTCACTGCCAATTTATCATGCCGAGACGAATAAATGGAGCCACCTCCGACAGAGGTGCCCCAGGCTTTTGCTCTTTACCCAAATTGAGCAACTTTACTGTGATAATATTCTCACCGACGTGCAGCGTCCTAGCTGCCGACTGCGGAATATACCAACCGGAAATTACATCAGGTAAATTGTATCTCACCTTCTTCACAGGTTTGTCATTAAGCAAAACATCATACGCCCCACTCCACATAGCGGTAAAATACGGTGCTTTCAAATTAGTAAGCTGATCCTTAGTTAGTAAAAAAGTAAATGTGCCCTCACCGGATTTTCTATCGGCAGAAAGCTTCAATGCTACTTCCTGCTGCGGAAGGACTTTTACGATTTCTTTCATCCAGTGTGCCTTGTTACGAGCCTTGAGGTCATATCGTTTCACATCATAATCAACATTTCCAAAAATTTCTTCTTTCTTCTTTGGGATTACGTTGACCCAATTACCATAAGGTCCTACAACAAATCGCCATTTCATGGTGCAGCCATGCTCAAAGCGCATATACTGCTGCAATGCCAGATCGAAAGGCATGTCCTCCCAATTCATAAATGCCCCGATCAGGCCAGAGCCGAAAACACAATACCCACTGCTTACAGTCTCCACCCACAATGCAGGATCACGGAATCCATCAAGGCAAAGCTCCATAGCGTCCAGCAGTTCTTCATGCCGGTAATTGGTGAGCATAAGGTAATGGGCCATGGTTTCTCCGTAGTTTCGCGCTGTTTCGAATGTCGTATATAATTCATTTTTATGAGCGAGCATATTATCTATTGCAACTTTCACGATCCCCTCGGGAAGGTTCTCCAGACCAACATACCCACATATGCGGGCAATAATTTTAAACCCGCTCGACGGCTCATATTCTTGCCAGGGAAAGCCCTCAAGCGATTCCGGCCTCCACATGCCTGTTTCAAGGTTGTATGCCCGCACAAGTGCTGCCATACCAGCCTCCACCTGCGGGATTTTCTCCAGGTTGCCCTCATCCAACTCCCGTGCCACAAGTACAGGAAACATGCCGGATGGGCTTGTAAACCATTGTGGCATCCATTCCCATAGCTCGTCGAATGTATCCTCGCCTGCATCCGAGTGCGATGCAATATTGACAGGTACAGGAAGTTTAGCACCAAGCATTTTTAGTATGACCGGAATGTATTTCGTATTTATGGTTTCTGAAGAATAGTCATCACGATTACCGGATGTGTGTCGTTTCACTTCCGGGTTTTGTGGATCTTGATATAATGGGTTGTAAAGACGTCCGGTTTTGCGGTTTTGCCAACTTTGCCAGAACTCTATCGCCTGTTGATTATTCTCAGGCGAATAACCAGGTAAGGATTCAATGTCACCAAATGCTAAGAGATCACCCCATACTGCCACAGTTTCTTGTTCGTCTTTTTCACGTCCTGCACCGCGAGCGAGAAACCAGATACCAGTTTGCTCAAAAGACTCTTGAGCAATCACAGCCAAACGGTCTCGTACCAAGTTACGATTCTCCTTTAGCCAGGCAGGCATTCTTGTAGTCTGCCGCCGCCGGGTCTCTTCAACCTGCTGACGTGAATATACATAAACAGGGTCAGTTTTTGGGCCTGTGGAAGTCTTCTGTGGAAATGCTGGAGTTACCACAAGCAACATGATAATCAGGCTGAAAAATGTAAAAAATAATACTCTAAATTTATTTTTGGCAATATCAATGATCGGTTCCTGAAGACTCTGCGAAATTTTTATGATATCATCCACAGGAATAGTATTGAATTTACCTAGCTCTCCTGCAATTCGAATACTTATTCCCTTATTTAAGTTGATTTTCATGATATGCCAAAAGTAACACTACTTTCAATTAGACAAACAATTGATAGAAGGAAAATTTCTTTCCCGTTCTTTCACCTCCTCACATTTTAGGCCTGACTTTCTTCTTCTCCACTTTCAGCAAAGGAGCGGTATATTCATTGTAGAGATCAAAGAGGTATTGACTTATCACGATTATGTTTTCTTTGTAATAAGACATCAATTAATTCAAATTTCAGGGTTTAAAAAATTTATCCCCCTTCCAATTCAATGCGTTGTTTACAATGTATTCCGATATATTATGAAATGATTTTTCATTTCGAATGATGTGTTCATGATAACTGGATTGCCAGGCAAAATCAGGATTGATTTGACGGCCCTGTTTGGTCACACCAATTTTAAAACCGCGGATGATGGATGCCAGATTTTGTGATTGCGGACCAAATTTATTTTTACTCATTTTTGGGGGTGTAATATTTTTCTGTAATTGTGGGGACACATTATTTTGTTGTGGAGACGCAATATTTTGCGTCTGTACGGATTTGTCAATAATCACAATTCCATGCACATGATTGGGCATGATGACAAATGCTCCCAATTTTACAAATGGAAAATGTTTGGGGATTTCATGCCAACAATTGTTGGCGATGGTTCCGATTTTTGATAATTGCATTTTTTGTTGTAATTGTGGAGACATAATATTTTGCTGTGATTGTGGAGACACAATATTTTGTGTCTCTATCACAATATCCCCAAAATAAAATATCCTGTTTTTTGTGCAAATGGTGACGAAATAGGCCGCATTCCACCCATAATCCCAATTTTGTAACCGGACTGTTGAAATGCGGTATTTGTTTTTGTATAGATTGTCCACTGTCAATTACACATTATGCTACTACAGATTGGTCAATCCTATTTTCATTTTCCCTTCCCTCTCTTTTTCTTCCCCACCTTCAGCAAAGGCGCAGTATATTCATTGTACAATTCAAAGAGATATTCGATGCGGGTGGTTTCGGATTTGAATGGCTGGGGGCGGTAGCAGAGATCTACAGCCTTGTCCAGCTCTTGATGGGCTTTGACCAAAACAGGTGGCATGGTGAGGGGATCGTAAAGATCGGCCAGCGAACTCTCCGGAAATTGTGCCCGGGCATCCAGCACCG
>CAYREN010000392.1:0-4911 GCA_964423255.1 uncultured Roseivirgaceae bacterium
TGCTCAACAGTACCACTAGCCCACAAACGATTACTTACGAATTCCAAGTAAGCGCCAACGGATGTACTAATGCTGCTACAATTTCTACTAATGTAATTGTAATCCCATCTGCAGAAATGACGTTGACTAACAATAAGCCGATAATATGCTCATCAGAGATCACCGACATTGTATTGAGCAGCACGACTAGCGGAGCCACAATAGAATTAATTGAGATTAATGTAACACCAGATAATAATTCGGTTTCAGGAATAACAGCTTTAAATACAACCTGGAATAGTTTCCCTTCAACAATTGTTGATAATTTGGTGAATCCCACAAATACCGTTCAAACTGTCGAATACATTTTTGAAGTGAGGTCTGGAGGGTTTATAAACCCAATCACTCAAACTGTTTTAGTAGAAGTCAGACCTATACCAGATATATCTGCTGCTGGCCCTGGGATTTGTAGTGATGATGTGACTAACATTGATATTTGGAATCCTAATGGAGTTAACTTTACAATTTTTAATTGGGTATCAGTAAATACTGGGGCCATAACTGGTGAAAGTGATGGATCTGGAAATAAAATATCTCAGCAATTAAGTAATATTTCTCCTGCATTAGATTCGATTGTATTTAAAATATATTCTATTGCACAATCCTGTGTTGGTGACTCCATAGAAGTTGTACAATATGTACACCCAAGAAACCTTGTTTTTGCTGGAACAGATACAACTGTCTGTCAAGGAATTCCTTCAATTGACATTGAAACTGCAACTATTGGAGGTAGTGCTACGGATATAACATGGGTCAAACTCAATGGAAATGGAATATTAACAAATGTCAATTCTCTAATTCCAACTTATACTCCTGAAACAGCCCCTGATAATGAAATTGGTACAATCAATTTACAATTGACAGCCTCAGACACAAGCGTTTGCCCGTCTATTTCAGATATAGTATCAATTAATATTAACAGTATTCCAGTTGTAGAGGCTGGTCTTGACCAAGTTGTTTGCGAAGGCGATAATGCACTACTTTCACTGGCAACGATAAGCGGGAGTGCAAGTTCAATAACATGGGTAGATTCTACAGGTTTAGGTTCATTTGCACCAAATGCAAGCACTCTAAACGCCATATTTACGCCTCATACATCACAGGTAGGTACTAATGTAAAACTATACATAACCACAAATAATCCATCCGGTCCATGTAATGAGGCAATAGATTCACTAGTGGTAACTATAAATCAATCAGCTGTTGTAGATGCAGGATTTGACAAAATAATATGCGAAGCAGATAGTGCTTATTTGAGTGACGCAAATGTTGGCGGTTCATCCTCATCAATTGTTTGGACTGGAGGATTAGGCAATTTCTACCCCAATAATTTAACATTAAATGCATATTATATCCCAGACGCCTCAGAGGTTGGGTCATCAGTTATTCTTACCCTCACTTCTAATGATCCGGATGGAACAGGCCCGTGTACTCAGGTAGAAGATAATTTAGTGGTAACAATAAATAAAGCTCCCGAAGTAGATGCTGGATCTGATCGCATAATTTGTGAAGGTTCAACAGTAAATCTTAATGCAACTATAAGCGGAGCTGCAACAAGTGCAATATGGTCTACAGCAGGAGATGGTACTTTTAGTTTTGTTGGCAATCTAAATGCTATATATACTCCTGGAGCAAATGATATTATAAATGGTGGTATTACATTAACATTAACAACGAATAACCCAACGGGACCATGTAACGAAGTGTCAGATGATGTATTTATTCAAATTGACAAAGCTCCAATTGTAGATGCAGGTATTTACTCCCCAGTTTGTATTGGAGATACGGTTTTTCTTAATGGCTCCATTGGAGGATCTGCAAGCACTGCTGTATGGTCAGGGGGTCTTGGAATATTTATAAATCCAAGTCAACTGAATACTGCATATATTCCAGCTATAATTGAGCAAGGTTCTGATGTTAAATTATTTCTAACAACTGACGATCCAATTGGTGTTTGTTTTGAAGAAACGGCGCAAACATTGGTTACGGTAAATAGATTGCCACTCACCGGTTTTTCAGGGCTTAGTGCAACTTATCAGGTAGATGATGATAATGATGTTTTGGTGGGAATTCCAACCGGAGGGATTTTTAATGGCCCTGGAGTTATCGGATCAACGTTCAGCCCTGTAGTTGCAGATACAGGCACCCATGTGATAAGATATACATACACTGATTTGAATTCATGTACAAATTTTGAAGATCAAACAACAGTTGTATTTGCTTTACCTGACATAGAAATTGGAAATCCAGGACCATTCTGTTTAAATGAAGATCCAATTGACAATCCACTTCCACGTACCACTACACCAGGGTTTACAGACAGCTGGTCTGGAAGTAATGTCTTTGAACAAGATGGAGAATATTATTTTAACCATCCTGTTGCTGGCGTTGGATTGCATGTTGTTACTTATCGAATTGTAGAAACAAGTACTGGTGCAGTGAGATCTGAACCCAGATCTATTAGGATTAACGACATTCCAAATATTGATTTTTCTGTTTTGAACAATTGCGTCATTGATACGATAAATTTCGTTGATCTTTCCGTACTGGATAATGGAAATATATTTTCTGATGCCATCACAAAATGGAATTGGGAAATAGGAATAGGACCTGAATTTGTAAGAACAGACCAACATCCTAAAATTAAGTTTGAAGATAACAAACCTGACAATTATAATGTCAGACTTACGGCAACAACCAAATTTAACTGTGCCGCATTTAAAACAGGTGAGGTAGAAATTGGAGCTACACCAAATCCTGAGTTTATAATTAATAATTTAACCTTTGGTGAAGTATCTGAATTTATGGATGTAACAGTCATCCCAACTCCAGATACAAACTTCCCTTCAAGCTATGAAGACCCAACAAGTTCAATAGATTCTATCTGGTGGAATTTTGGAGAAGGGAATCCATTATCAGGGACATATGCAGAATATAGTACAGCACTTCATCAATTTAGTCAAGGTAATAGAGAATACCTGGTTTCAATGATGATTAAAACTAACTTGGGTTGTTATTCGGTTGATACAGTTCCCGTATCAGTTATTCAGTCTATAAATACTTTCCCATATGAAGAAGATTTTGAAAACTTCAACTCTATGGCATTCCGAGGTGAAAACCCAAGTTGGAAACTTATGGTGCCAAATGGAAGTATTATCAAAGGTGATGCAGGAAACAAAGCATGGGTAACTAGCAATGTGAATAATAGACATAATGATGATGAAAATTCATTCGTTGCACTTCCGGCTTTTGATTTAAGATCACTCGACAGGCCTATGCTATCTATTGATATTTGGTCAAATGCAGAAAATACAAGAGATGGTACAGCCATACAATATTCATTTAACGGAGGAACTTGGTTCACATTGGTTGATCCAAATGAAAATATTGCAAGAGACTCAAAAGAGCAAATTGGTCTCCAGTGGTATAATGAAAAAGGTCTGGTTAGTCGTCCTGGAGATGGAATCATTGTTAGTACAAGTGGTGATAATAGTAGTGGCTTTGCCTGGACGGGAATTGATACAGAATGGAAAAATGCCCGATTCCCACTTGATAGCATTAGAGACATGCAACCTTCAGGGTCCAGTTCAGTGCGTTTTAGGGTAGTATTTGGAAGTGATCAACAAAATCCTGACGGCACGAGTTACGATGGGTTTGCATTTGATAATCTATGGATTGGCGAACGAGAGCACAATGTATTATTCGAGCACTTCGATAATATGAATAGCAACAATTACAAAATTGATTCAGTTAATCTTCTTTCTAAGAAATTTTCACTGGATTTATTACCAATCCAGTATCATAATAACTACCCTGAAGCTGACATTATATATCAAAACAATAAAAGTCCTGTAGAGACCAGAGGATCCATTTATGACATAAATCAATCCCCTCGTTCATTCATGGATGGCATTAAAGAATATGATTATTCAGGATCCTTCATAAAAGATTATCAAATTATAAATAGATCACTTACAGATCCATTGTTTGATATAAATATAAATATTGTGCCAACAGGAAGAGGTAGCTCAGTTGATATCAATGTTTCAATTACTGCAAGGGATACGCTGAATGAAGAAATAATTGTAAACGTAATGCCAATTGAAACAAGTATTGATGATGCCGAGGTGAATCAACCATTTGGAATTGATTCATTAAATAATATTGTGAAAGACATGCTTCCTCCTGGAGGATATCCATACGATCTTTCCTGGACAAAAGGAATGAATGAAAATTTCACTATTCAATGGGACTTGAACAAGCTCAATGAGGAGAATACAATTTATGATAACACAAAATTGGGAGTTGTAATATTTGTGCAAAATGATGTGAATGAAGGAACAAGGGAAGTATATCAAGCTTCATTCGCTAAGCTTCCTGAAATTGAAAAAACCATTATAACTGGTATAGAAGACGAAATAAATGTTGACAAATTTAAGGATGCAAATATTTATCCAAACCCAGCGCAAAACTATTTTAACATCTCTTTATCTGAACAATTAACAAGAGATTTGGAATGGTCAATTTTTGATCAACGAGGTGTTGAATTACTAAGTGGTACTTTTAAAGAAGGAGAAGATATATTTGAGATAAATTCTCAAAGCTTGCCAAACGGTCTACATTTATTTATTGTAAAAAGCGGCACTGAGTATAAAACGATAAGAAAAATAATTATTAACAGATAAACGCAATAGCATGCACTGTTGATTTTCCGATGACGAGAGTATTATTGAATCTCCAAGTATTTAATACAAACCGGAGAAGGGACCGGCAAATAACTATTTGTATCTTTCAACAATCCATTTTTTTCTACAGTAAAAATATTGATCTCATCAGAATCCCGATTTCCCACAAGCATAAACTCACCTTTCA
>CAYREN010000393.1:0-4910 GCA_964423255.1 uncultured Roseivirgaceae bacterium
AAGATAAAATATTCAGACCAAGTGCGTGGAATATGCTGGGTATGGATGGTGAAGGATCTGATTTCAGAGCGTGTCAAAATTTTGGGCCCTTGTATGGGAAAAATTAGTTAGAATTTTTGAAGTATAAATTATATCTCACTTTTTGTGTGATTCGCCTAAAAGAAACTTTTGCATAAGAAAAGGATATTGAAAGCGCCTTTATCAGGCACTTTCTTTTTTTTTAACAAAATTTCTCTCAAATTGGTTTGCACAATAAGCTACTTCTACTATGAAAAAATATATCATTTCTTTAGACTCCGGTACGACTTCCAATCGTGCAGTGATTTTTGATAAACAGTTAAATATTAAAGGAATTGTTCAAAAAGAATTTCAACAGATTTACCCTCAGCCAGGGTGGGTAGAACACGATGCCAATGAAATTTGGGAGACGCAATACAAGGTATTAAAAGATGTATTTGCTCAAAATCATGTGGCACTCAATCAGGTTGCTACAATAGGAATTACTAATCAACGTGAGACAACAATTATCTGGGATCGCGTGACAGGAAAGCCAGTTTATAATGCCATTGTGTGGCAAGATCGAAGGACTTCAGAATATTGCCAAAGTCTGAAAAGTGATGGGTATTTTGACCAAATAAGAAATAAAACAGGTTTGGTGATTGATGCCTATTTTTCTGCCACGAAAATCAAGTGGATACTTGACAATGTTGATGGGGTTAGAAAGAGGGCGGAAAAAGGAGAGCTTGCTTTTGGTACTGTCGAAACCTGGTTGGTTTGGAATCTCACAAAGGGAAAGTTGCATATCACTGATGTGTCAAATGCCAGTCGTACAATGCTTTTTAATATCAATTCATTGGAATGGGATGATGATTTATTGAAACTCTTGGATATTCCCAAGAGTTTGCTGCCGGCAGTAGTTGATTCTTCAGAGGTATATGGTACAGTTCATCCCGATGTTTTGGAAGGTAGTATTCCTATTTCCGGTATGGCTGGAGATCAGCAATCGTCTTTATTCGGACAGCTTTGCACGGAAAAAGGGATGGTTAAAAACACCTATGGAACTGGATGTTTTGTAATGATGAATACCGGGAACAAGCCTGAGTTAACTTCAGAAAAATTACTGGCGACCATAGCCTGGAAAATTGGTGATAATGTACAATATGCCACCGAAGGAAGTATTTTCATTGGAGGTGCATTAGTTCAATGGCTTAGAGACAACCTTAAAATTGTGTCATCTGCACAGGAAATAGAGCATCTCGCTATGGAAGTGGAAGACAATGGCGGAGTAGTCATTGTCCCTGCATTTGCGGGTCTTGGCGCCCCACATTGGGATCAATTTGCACGTGGCAGCATGTTCGGAATTACAAGAGCAACAACAACAGCACATATTGCCAGAGCTACTCTAGAGGCAATAGCGCTTCAGGTCAAAGATGCAGTGGATGCTATGGTTGATGCTTCTGGATTAAAAATGAAACATTTAAAAGTAGATGGTGGCGCCTCTGTTAATAATCTACTAATGCAAATTCAGTCTGATCTTCTGGGAATCGAAGTGGTCAGACCGATAATCACGGAGACGACAGCTTTGGGGGCAGCACTTCTTGCGGGTCTTGCAGTAGGGTTTTGGGACAATATGGATGAAATCAGAAGCCTTTGGAAAGTAGATAAGACGTTTAGCCCTGACATGTCTAAAAATCAAGATGAACTCATTAAAAACTGGGAAAAAGCAATTGACAGATCAAAAAACTGGATCGACAATTAAACAATAAAGCGATGATCAGGAAAAAAATGCTTAAGCAGCTCAAAGAAGTGAAAGAGTGGGATATCATAGTAATTGGCGGCGGGGCCAGTGGCTTGGGAGCTGCTGTAGATTCAGCATCTCGAGGATTTAAAACTCTGTTGATAGAGCAGCATGATTTTGCAAAAGGTACTTCCAGCAGAAGTACAAAATTGGTCCATGGTGGAGTAAGATATTTACAACAAGGAGATATTTCATTAGTTCTGGAAGCACTTCGGGAAAGAGGGCTTATGCTTCAAAACGCGCCTCATTTGGTAAGAAACTTGTCATTTATAATTCCAAATTACGAGTGGTGGGGAGGCCCATTTTATACCATAGGACTGAAAATGTATGATATGATGGCTGGCAAACTGGGTTTGGGACCATCAAAAAGTTTGACATTTGACGAGACCATGTCATCAATTCCTACTTTGGTACAAACAGGACTAAAAGGGGGAGTGGTTTATCAGGATGGTCAGTTTGATGATGCCCGGATGGCCATAAGTCTTGCTCTCACTTGTGCTGATTATAGTGGTACAGTTTTAAATTATGTGGAGGTTACTGATCTGCTAAAAGATGATGAAAACATCATTAAGGGAGTGGTGGTGAGAGATATTGAAAAAGATAGAGATTATAAATTGAAAGCTAAAGCTGTAATAAATGCCACTGGAGTTTGGGCAGATCGCATCATGCAAATGGATAACCCTGAAGCAAAAGACATGATTCGTCCAAGTCAGGGTGTACATTTGGTATTGGATAAGTCATTCTTGCAAAGCCAGCATGCAATTATGATTCCTCATACAAGTGACGGCAGAGTATTATTTGCTGTACCTTGGCACAACAGGGTGATAGTTGGCACCACCGACACATTGGTGCATCATGCCACGCTAGAACCAAGAGCTCTTGAAGAGGAAATAGATTTTATATTAAGTACAGCAGCTATTTATCTTTCAAAAGTACCTACACGAAAAGATGTCAAAAGTATATTTGCTGGATTGAGACCATTGGCAGTCTCTGAAGGAGAAGATTCGTCAACTAAGGAAATATCCAGGCATCATAAGGTATTGATATCATTATCAGGGTTGATAACAATTACTGGTGGAAAATGGACGACTTATAGAAAAATGGGGGAAGATGCTGTTGACAAAGCCATGATGATAGCAGGTCTGCCGGAAAGAAAATCTATTACTGAAAACCTAATGGTCCATTCCTATACCAAGAATGTGTCGCTTGATGACCCGAAGTCAGTTTATGGAAGTGATATAGAAGCAATGGAGGCAATTGCAGATGAAAATGAAAAATATGCTGGACTTTTGAGTAAAGAATTGCAAATAAGTAAAGTTCAATTAATTTGGGCAGTAAGAGAAGAAATGGCAAGGACCGTAGAGGATTTTTTGGCGCGAAGAACGCGGGCACTATTTTTAGATGCCAGGGAAAGTATTGCCATGTGTGAAACGGTTGCGCAATTGATGGCCACCGAACTGGGATTTGATGATAGTTGGGTCAGCAGTCAAGTATTAGAATATACCACATTGGCCAAAGGTTATTATCTGGAATAAGCCTTAAACCAACTCAAACCTTTACTACCATGGTTAAATTAGGATTCAGAGGGCAACCAAGTCACTATAATTATCAACTAAAGAATTGATAATTATAAAAATGGGCTCTTTTTTCATGTCTAAATGAGGTATATTTATTATATTACTTGAAATTCAAATTACTAATTATTAACCTAAAATTTTGAAATATGGCCACTAACAGAGGACTTGCCTACATTAAACCCGGAATCGTAGAAGTACAAAATATTAATTTTCCTGAGCTTGCTTTAGGAAATAGGAAATGTCATCACGGTGTCATTCTCAAAATTGTTTCCACTAATATTTGCGGAAGCGATCAACATATGGTTCGAGGTAGGACAACTGCTCCCGAAGGGTTGATACTTGGACATGAAATTACAGGTCAAATAATTGAAAGAGGCAGAGATGTTGAGTTTTTGGAAGTAGGTGATTTGGTATCTGTACCTTTTAATATTGCCTGTGGCAGATGCCGAAACTGTAAAGAACAGCAAACAGGTATTTGTGAGAACGTAAATGAAGCACGCCCTGGTGCGGCCTATGGATATGTGGACATGGGAGGATGGATAGGCGGTCAGGCTGAGTATGTGATGGTGCCATATGCAGATTTTAATTTGATAAAATTTCCAGATCATGACCAGGCAATGGAAAAGATAAGGGATTTAACGCTCTTGTCTGATATTTTCCCAACGGGTTATCATGGTGCAGTTACTGCTGGTGTTAAGCCAGGTGCAATTGTGTATGTCGCCGGTGCAGGTCCAGTGGGATTGGCTTGTGCAGCTTCATGTCATCTGTTGGGTGCAGCCGTGGTTATTGTCGGAGATATGATTTCTGAAAGGTTGGCTCAGGCAAAAAGCTTTGGATGTGAAATCGTAGACTTGAAAAAAGATGCTAGTCTGGCAGAGCAAATAGAAGATATTATTGGAATACCAGAAGTTGATTGTACTGTTGATTGTGTTGGGTTTGAAGCTAAAGGACATGGAAGTGATCATAGTGCAGAGCAACCAGCAACTGTGCTGAATGCTGCTATGGAAGTGACACGAGCAGGGGGAGCTATCGGCATTCCAGGACTGTATGTGACTGGTGACCCGGGAGGCGTAGATGAAGATGCAAAGGTTGGTAATCTGAGTATCCGAATAGGATTGGGTTGGGCAAAATCACATCATTTTACAACTGGTCAATGTCCGGTGATGAAATACAACCGTAATCTTATGCAGGCAATTCTTTATGATAAAATAAAAATTGCCGATGCAGTGAATGTACAGGTGATCAGTCTCGATGATGGCCCAAATGGATATATTGATTTTGATAAAGGTGCAGCTAAAAAGTATGTGATCGATCCTCATGGGATGATACCTGTTTAGCTGAAGAAATAGTTTTTTAACTTTATATATGTCCCCATTCATCTGTTTGGGGACATTTTTTTATCTGAACTAATTTTAATTCCATATTGGATATAAATTAGTGTTGCGAGATTGTTACTTTTCGTATCATCATTGTAACATAAGTATTCTACTTAAATAAAAATTAATACAACCATTTTATTATAAATGTTATAAAAA